>NZ_JBSRQL010000039.1:0-1888 GCF_054083135.1 Stenotrophomonas maltophilia group sp. LNF247 | reverse complement strand
GCCAGCTGCTGGCGTTTTTCAAGCTGCATGACCTGAGCGGCTTCGGCATCGATGACAAGCCGCGCGCGACCGCAGCCGCGGGCGCCCTGCTCGGCTATGTCGAGGAGACCCAGAAGCAGCGCCTGCCGCACCTGACCTCGATCGCGATGGAAACCGCCGGCGAGGCGATCGCGATGAACGCCGCCACCCGCCGCCACCTGGAGCTGGATACGCGCGTGGACGGGGATACCCGCAGCACCCTGCTGGGCGTGCTCGACAGTACGGTCACGCCGATGGGCGGGCGCCTGCTGCGCCGCTGGCTGCATCGTCCGCTGCGCCTGCGCGAGGTGCTGGTGCAGCGCCACCATGCGGTGGAAACCCTGATCGATCGCGGCGCGGACGCCGACATCCGCGAGCAGTTCCGCCGCCTGGGCGACCTGGAACGCATCCTCACGCGCGTTGCGCTGCGCTCGGCGCGCCCGCGCGACTTCTCCACGCTGCGCGACGGCCTGGGGCTGCTGCCGGCCGTGCGCGAGGTGCTGGCACCGCTGGACTCACCGCGCCTGCAGGCCCTGCATGCCGCACTAGGTGAACACGATGCGTGCGCGCAGCTGCTGGCCAGTGCCATCGCCGATATGCCGCCGCTGAAACTGAGCGACGGCGGCGTGCTGGCTGACGGCTTCGATGAGGAGCTGGACGAGCTGCGCCGCCTGTCCACCCACGCCGACCAGTTCCTGGTGGACCTGGAACAGCGCGAACGCGAAAGCAGCGGCATTCCCACCCTGAAGGTGGGCTACAACCGCGTGCACGGCTACTACATCGAGATCAGCAAGGGCCAGTCCGACCGCGCGCCGGTGCACTACACCCGCCGCCAGACACTGACCAATGCCGAGCGCTACATCACCGAAGAGCTGAAGGCGTTCGAAGACAAGGTGCTGTCCGCGCGCGACCGTTCGCTGTCTCGCGAGAAGTACCTGTACGAGCAGCTGCTGGATACCCTCGGCGAACAGCTGGAACCGTTGAAGCAGTGTGCCGCTGCGCTGAGCGAACTGGACGTGCTGGCCGCCTTCGCCGAGCGCGCGCAGGCACTGGACTGGTCGCGGCCGGAACTGGAAACGGCACCGTGCCTGAAGATCGAGCGTGGCCGCCACCCGGTGGTCGAAGCGGTGCGCGAGCAGCCGTTCGAACCGAACGACCTGGACCTGCATCCGGACCGTCGCATGCTGGTCATCACCGGCCCGAACATGGGCGGTAAATCGACCTACATGCGGCAGAACGCGCTGATCGTGCTGCTGGCCCACATCGGCAGCTTCGTGCCGGCCAGCCGTGCGGTGATCGGCCCGATCGACCGCATCCTGACCCGCATCGGCGCCGGTGACGACCTCGCCCGCGGACAGTCGACCTTCATGGTCGAGATGGCCGAGACCAGCTACATCCTGCATCACGCCACCGCCCATTCGCTGGTGCTGATGGACGAGATCGGCCGCGGCACGTCCACCTACGACGGCCTGGCGCTGGCCGATGCGGTGGCCCGTCACCTGGCCTATCAGAACCGCTGCTACACGCTGTTCGCCACCCACTATTTCGAGCTGACCGCGCTGGCCGACGAACAGTACGAAGGCGGCCGCAGCGGCATCGCCAACGTGCACCTGGATGCGGTCGAGCACGGCGAGGCGCTGGTGTTCATGCACGCGGTCAAGGATGGCCCGGCCAACCGCAGTTTCGGCCTGCAGGTGGCGGCACTGGCCGGCCTGCCGCGCGCCACCGTGGCCCAGGCACGGCGTCGCCTGGCCGAACTGGAGCAGCGCGGCGGGGAGAGCCATGCCGCCGAACTGGCGCCGCAGGCGCTGGATGCCCCGCAGCAGTTCGGGCTGTTCGCCGCGCCATCGAACAAGGCACAGGAAGCGCT
>NZ_JBSRQL010000038.1:0-8245 GCF_054083135.1 Stenotrophomonas maltophilia group sp. LNF247 | reverse complement strand
GGCGGCCAGCGCTTCGGTGAAATGGAAGTCTGGGCGCTGGAAGCCTACGGCGCGGCCTACACCCTGCAGGAAATGCTGACGGTGAAGTCCGACGACGTGCAGGGCCGCAACCAGATGTACAAGAACATCGTCGACGGTGAGCACGAGATGGTCGCGGGCATGCCGGAATCCTTCAACGTGCTCGTGAAGGAAATCCGCTCGCTGGCCATCAACATGGAACTGGAAGACAACTGATCCATGCCGGCGCGGCGGCCTCCACCGCCGCGCCGCTGGCAGTGAACTGAAAGCCCATCGACACAGCATTCCTCCTTCTGGAGAACACCATGAAAGACCTGCTCAACCTCTTCAACCAGCAGCGCCAGACGCTGGACTTCGACGCGATCAAGATCGCGCTGGCCTCGCCGGACCTGATCCGTTCGTGGTCCTTCGGCGAAGTGAAGAAGCCGGAAACCATCAACTACCGCACCTTCAAGCCGGAACGCGACGGCCTGTTCTGCGCCGCCATCTTCGGACCGGTGAAGGACTACGAGTGCCTGTGCGGCAAGTACAAGCGCATGAAGCACCGCGGCGTGGTCTGCGAAAAGTGCGGCACCGAAGTGACCCTGGCCAAGGTGCGCCGCGAGCGCATGGGCCACATCGACCTGGCCTCGCCGGTCGCCCACATCTGGTTCCTGAAGTCGCTGCCGTCGCGCATCGGCCTGATGCTGGACATGACCCTGCGCGACATCGAGCGCGTGCTGTATTTCGAAGCCTACGTGGTGACCGAGCCGGGCCTGACCGCCCTGGAACGCCGCCAGCTGCTGACCGAGGAACAGTACCTGCAGGCCCGCCAGGAGCACGGTGACGACTTCGACGCCGCGATGGGCGCCGAGGCCGTGTACGAACTGCTGCGCACGATCGACCTGCAGTCGGAAATGACCCGCCTGCGCGAGGAAATCGCCGCTACCGGTTCGGAAACCAAGCTCAAGCGCCTCACCAAGCGCATCAAGCTGATCGAAGCCTTCCTGGAATCGGGCAACCGTCCGGAATGGATGGTCATGACCGTGCTGCCGGTGCTGCCGCCGGACCTGCGTCCGCTGGTCCCGCTGGATGGCGGCCGCTTCGCGACCTCCGACCTGAACGACCTGTACCGCCGCGTCATCAACCGCAACAACCGCCTGCGCCGCCTGCTCGAACTGAGCGCGCCGGACATCATCGTGCGCAATGAAAAGCGCATGCTGCAGGAGTCGGTCGATGCGCTGCTGGACAACGGCCGTCGTGGCCGTGCCATCACCGGCACCAACAAGCGCCCGCTGAAGTCGCTGGCCGACATGATCAAGGGCAAGCAGGGTCGCTTCCGCCAGAACCTGCTCGGCAAGCGCGTCGACTACTCGGGCCGTTCGGTCATCGTGGTCGGCCCGTACCTGCGCCTGCACCAGTGCGGCCTGCCGAAGAAGATGGCGCTCGAGCTGTTCAAGCCGTTCGTCTTCGCCAAGCTGCAGCGTCGTGGCCTGGCCACCACCATCAAGGCCGCCAAGAAGCTGGTCGAGCGCGAAGAAGCCGAAGTCTGGGACATCCTGGAAGAGGTCATCCGCGAGCATCCGGTGATGCTGAACCGTGCGCCGACCCTGCACCGTCTGGGTATCCAGGCGTTCGAGCCGGTGCTGATCGAAGGCAAGGCCATCCAGCTGCACCCGCTGGTCTGCACCGCGTTCAACGCCGACTTCGACGGTGACCAGATGGCCGTCCACGTGCCGCTCTCGCTGGAAGCCCAGCTGGAAGCGCGTGCGCTGATGATGTCGACCAACAACATCCTGTCGCCGGCCAACGGCGAGCCGATCATCGTACCGTCGCAGGACGTCGTGCTGGGTCTGTACTACATGACCCGCTCGCTGGAGAACAAGAAGGGCGAGGGCATGGCCTTCGCCAACATCGCCGAAGTCAAGCGCGCCTACGACAACCGCGTGGTGGAACTGCACGCCAAGGTCAAGGTCCGCATCACCGAGGTGGTGACCGACGAAGATGGCAACAAGCAGAACAAGACCTCGATCGTGGACACCACGATCGGTCGCGCCCTGCTGGCTGAAATCCTGCCGGAAGGCCTGCCGTTCGCACTGGCCAATGTCGAACTGACCAAGAAGAACATCAGCCGCCTGATCAACTCCAGCTACCGCCAGCTGGGCCTGAAGGACACGGTCGTGTTCGCTGACAAGCTGATGTACACCGGCTTCGCCTACGCGACCCGTGCCGGCGTCTCGATCGGCATCGACGACATGCTGATCCCGGACGAGAAGAAGGGCATCCTCACCGAGGCCGAAGCCGAAGTGCTGGAAATCCAGGAGCAGTACCAGTCGGGCCTGGTCACCGCCGGCGAGCGCTACAACAAGGTGGTCGACATCTGGTCGCGCACCAACGAGCGCATCGCCAAGGCGATGATGGACACCATCGGTACCGAGAAGGTGGTCAATGCCAAGGGTGAGACCATCGACCAGAAGTCGATGAACTCGCTGTACATCATGGCCGACTCCGGTGCGCGTGGTTCGCAGGCGCAGATCCGTCAGCTGGCCGGCATGCGCGGCCTGATGGCCCGCCCGGACGGCTCGATCATCGAGACGCCCATCAAGGCGAACTTCCGCGAAGGCCTGAACGTGCAGGAGTACTTCAACTCCACCCACGGTGCCCGTAAGGGTCTGGCCGATACCGCGCTGAAGACCGCGAACTCGGGTTACCTGACCCGTCGTCTGGTCGACGTCGCGCAGGACGTGGTGATCACCGAGGTGGATTGCGGTACCACCGAAGGCCTGATCATGACCCCGATCGTGGAAGGCGGCGACGTGGTCGAGCCGCTGAAGGACCGCGTGCTGGGTCGCGTGGTGGCCGAGGACGTGTTCCTGCCGGGCAACGATGAAGATCCGATCGTCACCCGCAACACCCTGCTGGACGAAGCCTGGGTGGCCAAGCTGGAAGATGCCGGCGTGCAGACCATCAAGGTCCGCTCGACCATCTCCTGCGAATCGGCCTTCGGTGTCTGCTCGCGCTGCTACGGCCGCGATCTGGCCCGCGGCCACCTGGTCAACATCGGTGAAGCGGTCGGCGTCATCGCCGCCCAGTCCATCGGTGAGCCGGGTACCCAGCTGACCATGCGTACGTTCCACATCGGTGGTGCGGCGTCGCGAGCTGCTGCGGTCGACAACATCACCGTCAAGACCACCGGCTCGGTCAAGTTCAGCAACCTCAAGTCGGTCGAGCACGCCAACGGCTCGCTGGTGGCGGTGTCGCGCTCGGGCGAAATCTCGGTGCTCGATGCCCACGGTCGTGAGCGTGAGCGTTACAAGCTGCCGTACGGTGCGACCATCACGTCCAAGGACGGTGATGCGATCAAGGCTGGCCAGACCGTGGCCAACTGGGATCCGCATAACCACCCGATCGTGTCGGAAGTGGCCGGCTTCATCCGCTTCATCGACTTCGTCGACGGCATCACCGTCATCGAGAAGACCGACGAGCTGACCGGCCTTGCCTCGCGCGAAATCACCGATCCGAAGCGTCGTGGTACCCAGGCCAAGGACCTGCGCCCGATCGTGCGCATCGTCGACGCCAAGGGCAATGACCTGTCGATCCCGGGCACCGATCTGCCGGCGCAGTACCTGCTGCCGCCGCGCTCGATCGTCAACCTGCAGGACGGCGCTGCCGTCGGCGTGGGTGACGTGGTCGCCAAGATTCCGCAGGAAGCGTCGAAGACCCGCGACATCACCGGTGGTCTGCCGCGCGTGGCCGATCTGTTCGAAGCCCGCAAGCCGAAGGATCCGGCGGTGCTGGCCGAGCGTTCGGGCATCATCAGCTTCGGCAAGGACACCAAGGGCAAGCAGCGCCTGATCATCAAGGACACCGATGGTTCGGAGCACGAAGAGCTGATCCCGAAGTACCGCCAGGTCATCGTGTTCGAAGGCGAGCATGTCACCAAGGGTGAAACCATCGTGGACGGCGAGCCGAGCCCGCAGGACATCCTGCGCCTGCTGGGTGTCGAACCGCTGGCTGCCTACCTGGTGAAGGAAATCCAGGACGTGTATCGCCTGCAGGGCGTGAAGATCAACGACAAGCACATCGAGGTGATCACCCGCCAGATGCTGCGCAAGGTCGAGATCACCGACCAGGGCAGCAGCAAGTTCCTGAACGGCGAACAGGTGGAGCGCCAGCGCGTTATCGAGGAGAATGCGCGCCTCGCGGCCCGCAACGAGCTGCCGGCTCGTTTCGATCCGGTGCTGCTGGGTATCACCAAGGCCTCGCTGGCGACTGAATCGTTCATCTCGGCCGCGTCGTTCCAGGAAACCACCCGTGTGTTGACCGAGGCGGCCGTCCGCGGCACCTCGGACAACCTGCGCGGCCTGAAGGAAAACGTCATCGTGGGTCGCCTGATTCCGGCCGGTACCGGCCTGGCGTACCACAGCAACCGCCGCCGCGGCGCCTCCGGCCTTACCGAGTCGGAAATGCAGACCCTGGCCGGCACTCCGGCTGCGGTCGAGGCAGCGGTGGTTGAAGCCGAAGCTGAACAGGCCTCGGGCGAAGAATGATGCATCCGGTCCGGCCGCAAAGCCGGACCACCCGGGCGGTAGAGTCGACTGTTGGTCGACTGCCATCGAGAGTCGGCTAACAGTCGACTCTACCGGCGCAGGGCAGGGTGGACCTCGTGGTTCACCCCGCCAACCTGAACGGGGTACATGGAGGCCCCCCAGTAACGTTCCGGGATCAGGAGCGGGCTTGACAGGAGGCGTTTGACTGCTTTCCTGGCAGGTTGCTACAATCGTCTGTCTCAGCAGGCCAGAATTTTGGCCTGCTTTAACATTTCCGCATCTCTGGCCGGATTTTCCGGCCACCAATCAGAAGAACCTACTGATGGCGACGATCAACCAGCTGGTCCGCAAGCCGCGGCAAGCGACCACCTACAAGAGTGCCTCGCCGGCGCTCGACAAGTGCCCGCAGCGCCGTGGCGTCTGCACCCGTGTCTACACCACCACTCCGAAGAAGCCGAACTCGGCTCTGCGCAAGGTTGCCAAGGTCCGCCTGACCAACCAGGAAGAAGTGATTTCCTACATCGGTGGTGAAGGCCACAACCTGCAGGAGCACTCCGTGGTCCTGATCCGCGGCGGTCGCGTCAAGGACCTGCCGGGTGTGCGTTACCACACCGTTCGTGGCTCGCTCGACGCCGCCGGCGTTGCCAAGCGTCGCCAGGCCCGTTCCAAGTACGGCGCCAAGCGTCCGAAGGCATAAGGAGAGAGCACAATGTCGCGTAAGGGTAATACTCCGCAGCGTTCCGTCCTGCCCGATCCGAAGCACGGAAGCGAAACCATCGCCCGTTTCATCAACATGGTCATGCAGAGCGGCAAGAAGTCCGTCGCCGAGAAGATCGTGTACGGCGCCATGGACGTGATCACCGAGAAGAACAGCAGCGCCAACGCCATTGAACTGGTGCAGAAGGCTCTGGACAACGTCGCTCCGGCGGTCGAAGTCAAGTCGCGCCGCGTCGGTGGTGCCACCTACCAGGTGCCGGTCGAAGTGCGTTCGTCGCGCAAGATGGCCCTGGCCATGCGCTGGCTGATCGACTCCGCGCGCAAGCGCGGCGAGAACACCATGCCGAAGAAGCTGGCTGCTGAACTGATCGACGCCTCGGAAAACCGTGGCGGCGCCATCAAGAAGCGCGAAGAAACCCACCGCATGGCCGAAGCCAACAAGGCATTCGCCCACTACCGCTGGTGAGTTTGACGGCCTTGTAAAACAGGCAGGGCAGCACCACTTCGGTGCGTGCTGCCTCGCGGTCCCAGAAAGACTGCGCCAATCCGAAGGCCGCCGAAAGGCGGCGTTCGGCCATCCGAAATCCAAGAAATCTGAGAGGCTCCCGTGGCCCGTTCCACTCCCATCGAGCGTTACCGTAACTTCGGCATCATGGCTCACATCGATGCCGGCAAGACCACCACGTCCGAGCGCATCCTGTTCTACACCGGCAAGAGCCACAAGATCGGTGAAGTGCACGACGGCGCCGCCACCATGGACTGGATGGAGCAGGAGCAGGAGCGTGGCATCACGATCCAGTCCGCTGCCACCACCGCGTTCTGGAAGGGCATGGACAAGTCCCTGCCGGAGCACCGCTTCAACATCATCGACACCCCGGGGCACGTCGACTTCACCATCGAAGTTGAGCGCTCGCTGCGCGTGCTCGACGGTGCCGTCTTCGTCCTGTGCGCCGTCGGTGGCGTGCAGCCGCAGTCGGAAACCGTGTGGCGCCAGGCCAACAAGTACCACGTGCCGCGCATCGCGTTCGTCAACAAGATGGACCGCACCGGTGCCAACTTCCAGAAGGTCGTCGGCCAGCTGAAGGCCAAGCTGGGCGCGGTTGCCGTGCCGATGCAGCTGCCGATCGGCGCTGAAGACAACTTCAAGGGCGTTGTCGACCTGCTGAAGATGAAGGCCATCCACTGGGATGAAGCCTCGCAGGGCATGAAGTTCGAGTACAGCGACATCCCGGCCGATCTGCAGGCGGCTGCGGAAGAAGCTCGCCAGTTCATGGTCGAGACCGCTGCTGAAGCCAGCGAAGAGCTGATGGAAAAGTACCTGGGCGGCGAAGAGCTGGCCGAGGCCGAAATCATCAACGCGCTGCGTACCCGTACCCTGGCCACCGAGATCGTGCCGATGTACTGCGGCTCGGCCTTCAAGAACAAGGGCGTGCAGGCCATGCTGGACGGCGTGATCCAGCTGCTGCCGTCGCCGGTCGACGTGCCGGACGTGAAGGGCGTGGACGTTGACGACGACACCGTCGAAATGACCCGCAAGTCGGACGACAAGGCGCCGTTCTCGTCGCTGGCCTTCAAGATCATCACCGACCCGTTCGTCGGCGCGCTGACCTTCTTCCGTGTCTACTCGGGCACCCTGAACGGTGGCGACACCGTGCTGAACTCGGTGAAGGGCAAGAAGGAGCGCATCGGCCGCATCCTGCAGATGCACTCGAACAACCGCGAGGAAATCAAGGAAGTTCTGGCTGGTGACATCGCTGCTGCCGTGGGCCTGAAGGACACCACCACCGGTGACACCCTGTGCGCCGTGGATGCCCCGATCATCCTGGAGCGCATGACGTTCCCGGAGCCGGTGATCTCCATGGCCGTCGAGCCGAAGACCAAGTCGGACCAGGAAAAGATGGGTCTGGCGCTGGGTCGCCTGGCGCAGGAAGATCCGTCGTTCCGCGTCAAGACCGACGAAGAATCCGGCCAGACCATCATCTCGGGCATGGGCGAGCTGCACCTGGACATCATCGTCGACCGCCTGAAGCGCGAGTTCAACGTTGAAGCCAACGTCGGCGCGCCGCAGGTGGCCTACCGCGAAACCATCACCCTGGCTGACGTCAAGTCGGACTACAAGCACGCCAAGCAGTCCGGTGGTAAGGGTCAGTACGGTCACGTCGTGATCGAGCTGTCGCCGATCACCGCTGAAGATCGTGCCGATCCGAAGATCGCTCCGATGATCAAGGACGATTTCCTGTTCATCAACGACATCACCGGCGGCGTGATCCCGAAGGAATTCATTCCGTCGGTTGAAAAGGGCCTGCGCGAAACCATCACCAGCGGCCCGCTGGCTGGCTTCCCGGTCGTGGACGTCAAGGTGAAGCTGGTGTTCGGTTCGTACCACGACGTCGACTCCTCGGAAATGGCGTTCAAGCTGGCTTCGTCGATGGCCTTCAAGCAGGGCTTCGCCAAGGCCAAGCCGGTGCTGCTGGAGCCGATCATGAAGGTCGAGATCGTGACCCCGGAGGATTACCAGGGTGACGTGATGGGCGACGTCAGCCGTCGTCGCGGCGTGCTGCAGGGTTCCGACACCACCGGTGACGGTTCGGCCAGCATCATCAACGCGATGATCCCGCTGGGTGAAATGTTCGGCTACGCCACTGCGCTGCGTTCGCAGACCCAGGGCCGCGCCACCTTCACCATGGAATTCGATCACTACGAGCCGGCTCCGACCAACATCGCCGAAGCCGTCATGAAGAAGGGCTGAGCCTCGCTCAGCCTCTCTTGAAACCATTTACGAACAATCAAGGTATAGAACAATGGCAAAGGGTAAGTTCGAGCGCACCAAGCCGCACGTCAACGTCGGCACCATCGGTCACGTCGACCACGGCAAGACCACGCTGACCGCTGCACTGACCAAGATCGGTGCCGAGCGCTTCGGTGGCGAGTTCAAGGATTACTCCTCGATCGACGCCGCTCCGGAAGAAAAGGCACGTGGT
>NZ_JBSRQL010000037.1:0-10565 GCF_054083135.1 Stenotrophomonas maltophilia group sp. LNF247 | reverse complement strand
GCGAACATAGGATCTCGGCTCTACAGAAGCTGACGGCGCAGCGGTGTCGTGCTTGGCCGATCTCCGCTGCCGTCACCGCCTCAACGCATTGATCGCCAGCAACACCCATCCGGCCATCATGCTGGTGCCACCGATCGGTGCCATCCGCGTCGGCCACTGCCACAGCGCACCACCCACCAGGCTGCCGGAAAACAACAGCACACCCAGCAGCAGCACGTACAGCGCAAGGTGCGCGATCGCTCCCTGCGCGCGCGGCCCCAGCGCCACCAGCACCGCACCGTGCGCGAACGCATACAGCGCCGCCATGTTCAGATGCTGCTGCGCCAGCGGATCAGCCACGCCATGCGATGCATAGGCGGACAGGCCGATCGAGGCGGCGGCCAGCAGTGCCCCCAGGCAGGCCAGCAGCGAAGGCTTACGTGCGCGACGTTCGAGATTGAACATGTGGGCTCCTTGCGCAGCGCCCTTGCCGGGCGCCAGATGAAAAAAAAACGCGCCGCAATGAGCGGCGCGTTTTCGTGTCCAGCACTACATGGGTCAGCCGAAGCTTACTTGACGGCCCAGTAGATGTCGTAGGTACCTTCCGGGGTGAACGACTTGTCGATGCCGTCCTTCCAGGTTTCGTACGGACGGTCGATCACTTCGTTGCCGGAGGTCACCGCCCAGGCACGCAGGCCGTTGCGGGCCACGTCAAGACCCGCCATGTGGCCGGTGTAGGCCGCATGCGCCGAACGGTGCGGAGCCACATGCACGTACTTGACCGGCGCGCCGCCGTCGATCTTGACGGTCAGCTCTTCAGCGGTGGCACCTTCAGCACCCTTCTTCTTCACCGGCTGGGCGATGTCGAAGGCGTACTTCTCCTGGCCGAAGTCGGTGGTGATGATGCGGAACGGACCGGCGGCTTCAAGGCCATTGGCCTCCATCACGCGCTTGATCCACTCCTGGTTGTCCTTGATGGACTTGGTGATCGTGTCCTGACCGCGGTCCACGTTACCGGCGTTGACGACCAGCAGGTCCTCAGCCGGCACATCGACGATGCCCAGATCGGTCAGCGGGGCTTCCGGCGTGCGGTAGTCGACGTTCGGGACGGTGGCCAGCATGTTGGCCATGCGCGACAGGCCCATCTTGATGTCGTCGCCGATCTGGCGGCTGACATACAGGCCGGCATAACGGCCGAACAGGTCGAAGCCGTACTTCACCGAGTAGTCCTGGGTGATCTTGACGTTACGGCCACCCTTGCCGGTCGGCTCCAGGGTGAAGGTGGTGATCTTGTCGTGACCCTTGGTGGCGTCATCGATGGCGATCGCAACACGCTTGTTCTCTTCGGCTTCGGTGATCTTCCAGGAACCGGTGCCCAGGTCCTTGGAGGTGAAGTCGAGGGTGGCACCGACGCCGGAGGCCGGGCCGGACAGCTTCAGTTCAACGGCGGGATCGCGCAGTACCAGCGGGTTCCAGTCCTTGAAGCGGCGCAGGCTGCTGACCGTGTCGTACACGATCGTCATCTTGCGGTTGGTCTCGATGCTTTCGGTGATGTGACGCTCGCCCGGCAGACATACGCCAATGATGACGAACAGGCCAGCCACGATCCCCAAGGCGATCAGGAACTCGATAATACGGGTCATTCAGAGAGTCTCCGGGGCCGATCCCACGGCCGGGTTGATTGAAGCGAAGCGCCAATCCTAGCAGGCTTCGCGGGCATTGTTTATCGGGATTGGCGCACCGGTTTCCGTGCCGGCTGCGTATTTGTATGGACAAAGAAATCGAAGGGTACCGCATACCGACGCCCCTGAAGTAGGGGGCAACCCCGCCGGAGGGCCATGAATGGACCTCAAGTCATTGTCCTGAAAAGAATTTCCTCACACCAGCTGCAGCTCGAACGCCTTCAATACGGCGCGGGTACGGTCGCGCACGCCCAGCTTGGAAAGGATGTTGGACACGTGGTTCTTGATGGTGCCTTCGGCCACCCCCAGCGAATTGGCAATCTCCTTGTTGGAGAAGCCGCTGGCCATGAGGCGCAGGATCTCGGTCTCGCGGTCGGTCAACGGGTCCGGACGGTCCAGGCTGACAAACTCGTTGCGCATGTGCTCCAGGCCGGACAGCAGCCGCTGGGTCACGGCCGGCTGCACCAGCGAACCGCCGTCGGCCACGGTGCGGATGGCACCGACCAGCTGTGCCAGGGTCACGTCCTTGAGCAGGTAACCCTTGGCGCCGGCCTTAAGCCCGGCCAGCACCAGCTGGTCATCGTCGAAAGTGGTGAGGATGATGGTCGGCGGCAGCAGGTCCTGACGCGACAGGACCTGCAGCGCCTCCAGCCCGGACATCACCGGCATGCGCATGTCCATCAGCACCACGTCCGGTCGCACCTGCGGTATCAGCTCCACCGCCTGGCGGCCGTCGCCGGCCTCGGCCACCACCTCGATGCCGTCGTCGAGCGCCAGCAGGGAGCGGATTCCCTGCCGCACCAGGGTTTGGTCGTCGACCAGGCAGACGCGAATCATCAACGCACTCCTTCAGGAACCTTGGTAAGGGCGGCCACCAGCACCGTTGCCGGTACCGTCGCCCGCAGCCGGAAGCCTTCACCGGGCCGGGTCTCGACCTGCAGCTGGCCACCACATTGTTGCAGTCGCTCGCGCATGCCGCGCAAGCCATTGCCCACATTGACCGTATCCGCGCCGACGCCGTCGTCGCGGGCCTCCACCACCACCTGGTCGGGGGCTTCACGGTACACCTTGATCCACAGGTGGCGGGCACCGGCATGGCGCACCGCGTTGGTGATGATCTCCTGGGTACACCGCAGCAGCACGTGGGCCCGCTGCGGGTCCTCCACGTTCAGTGGATCCTCGATGTCCAGCTGGATGTCCAGCGAGGGCACGTTCTCGGTCAGCGGGCGCAGCGCCGCGGCCAGATCGATGGCACCGGTCTCGCGCAGCTGGCTGACCACCTCGCGCACGTTGCCCAGCAGCAGCTTGGCCAGGGCATGCGAGCGCTTCACATGGTCCAGCGCCTGGCCTTCGGCCAGGTGGCCTGCCACTTCCAGGTTCAGGGTCAGCGCGGTCAGCTGATGCCCCAGAAGGTCATGCAGCTCCCGCGAAATACGGGTGCGCTCGTTGACGCGGGCGCTCTCGGCCAGGAGGGCACGGGTGGCGCGCAGCTCTGAATTGAGCCTGCGCTGTTCGTCGCGGGCCTCGGTCTGCTGTCTCGCAACAAGGCTGGTCACGAAGATGAACATGGAAAAGCCGCCATACAGCAACGACTGCATCACCGCTTCGAACAGCGGGAAGCGCAGCAGCAGGTAATAGACCGGCGCCACCGCCAGCTGGCTGACCAGCAGCCACAGCACGCACAGGCGTACCGAAAGCATCCACGGAATGACGCCGGCAGCCACCATCATCAGGATGCTGCCAAGGCCCGAGCCGCTGAGGAAACTGACGCCCAGCGCCGAGACCGTCAGCAGCAGCAGCAGGCCGCGGTCCAGCCAGCTGGTGTGGCTGCCGCTGTCGCTGCGCAGCAGGCGGGTCAGCCAATAGTACGCCGCGCCGAAGGACAGGTAGGCGACAAACAGCAGGATCGCCCAGCCGCCCATATCGCTGCGGCTGTGCAGGTTCTCGAACTGCGAATACGCCAATGGAAGGCCGACCATGACCCAGGTGAACAGGCCGGCCAGACGGAGAACGCGGGTATGGCTGAGGACTCCCAACATGCCAGCACTCTACGGGCCCGGCCTGCGTCGCGCACTCCCACGGAAGTCATGCATCCGCGCCCCCCTGTTCATGCCGCAGCCCACCCCGGGCATGCAATAATCGTGCGCAGGGTCCCCTGACGGACCAACCGCGTTACCCCACGGAGTCACAATGTCGATTGTCATCCGCGACGTGCGCGAGCACGAGCTCGATTCCGTCCTGGCTTTGAACAACAACGCTGGCCTGGCCATCCTTCCCCTGGATGCGGCCCGCCTGCGCCTGTTCTATGAAACCGCTGAGTATTTCCGCGTCGCCGAGCGCGACGGCAACCTTGCCGGCTTCCTGATCGGCTTCGGCAGCGACAGCCAGCACGACAGCAGCAACTTTGCCTGGTTCAAGCAGCAGCTGGACGCCCCGTTCTTCTATATCGACCGCATCGTGGTTGCCAGCCGCCGCCGTGGTGGTGGCGTCGGTCGCGCGTTCTATGCCGATGCGCAGAGCTTCGCCGAGCTGCGCTACCCGCAGATGACCTGCGAGGTCTTCCTCGACCATGGCGCCGATGCCGCCCTGCTCTTCCACGGCAGCTTCGGCTTCCGCGAGCTGGGCCAGAACACCATGCCGCAGGTCGATGTGCGCGCCAGCATGCTGGCCAAGGAACTGTGCAGCTACCCGTGGGTGAAGGAGACCTACGGCGGCAAGCTGCCGGATGTGGCATGGACACGTGCCCGGCAGCTGCCGGCGCAGGCACAGCGGCCGACGGGGACCTGAGCGTGGCGGTGAATTTCGATTACGAACAGGCCGGTGAACTGAAGATCGGCCAGGTGGGCATCGCCAACCTGCGCATCCGTACGCTTGACGTGGAACGCCTCGTGCAGGAAATGCGCGAACGCGTTACCCGGGCGCCGAAGCTGTTCGGCCGCGCCGCGGTGATCCTCGACTTCGGCGGCCTGAGCCAGGTACCGGACGTGGCCACGGCGCAAGCGCTGGTCGATGGCCTGCGCAGCGCCGGCGTGCTGCCGGTGGCGCTGGCCTATGGCACCAGCGCGGTCGACCTGCTCTCGCAGCAGCTCGGACTGCCGCTGCTGGCCAAGTTCCGCGCCCAGTACGAGCGAGCCGAGGCCGAGCCGCCCCCGCCCCCGCCCGCTCCGGAACCGCGCCGCGCAGCGCGCGCCGAACCGAAGCCGGCGCCGGCCGCGCCGACAGCCAGGATTGCCGGCGCTGCGGCACCGCAGCCGGGCCGCATGCAGCTGGGCAACGTACGCTCGGGCCAGCAGCTGTACGCTGAAAACTGCGACCTCACCGTGATGGCTACCGTAGGCGCCGGCGCCGAAGTCATCGCCGACGGCAGCATCCATATCTACGGCACCCTGCGCGGCCGCGCGCTGGCAGGGGCCCAGGGCAACACCGCGGCACGCATTTTCTGCCGTGATTTCCATGCGGAACTGGTGGCCATTGCAGGCCACTACAAGGTACTGGACGATGTCCCGGACAACCTGCGCGGCAAAGCCGTGCAGGTGTGGCTGGAACAGGACCAGGTCAAGATCGCTGCGCTGGACTGACGCAGCTCCAAACTCATGCAGAACCAGGAGAAGTCCTTTGGCTGAAATCATCGTAGTCACCTCCGGCAAGGGCGGCGTCGGCAAGACCACTTCCAGCGCGAGCTTGGCCTGCGGCCTGGCACGGCGCGGCAAGAAGGTGGCGGTGATCGACTTCGACGTCGGCCTGCGCAACCTCGACCTGATCATGGGCTGCGAACGCCGCGTGGTGTACGACTTCGTCAACGTCGTGCACGGCGAAGCCACCCTCAAACAGGCCCTGATCAAGGACAAGCGCTTCGACAACCTGTACGTGCTGGCCGCCTCGCAGACCCGCGACAAGGACGCACTGACCCAGGAAGGCGTGGGCAAGGTTCTGAAGGACCTGGCCGCCGACGGCTTCGACTACATCATCTGCGACTCGCCGGCGGGTATCGAAAAGGGTGCCTTCCTGGCGATGTACTTCGCCGACCGCGCCGTGGTGGTGGTGAACCCGGAAGTGTCCTCCGTGCGCGACTCCGACCGCATCATCGGGCTGCTGGATTCGAAGACCCACAAGGCCGAATCCGGGCAGAACGTGCCCGCGTTCCTGCTGCTGACCCGCTATACCCCGCTGCGCGTGGAAACCGGCGAGATGCTCAGCATTGCCGACGTCGAGGAAGTGCTGGGGCTGAAGGCGATCGGCGTGATCCCCGAGTCGGGTGACGTGCTCAATGCCTCCAACAAGGGCGAGCCGGTCATCCTGGATGTCGAATCCGCAGCCGGCCAGGCCTATGAGGACGCCGTTGCGCGCATCCTTGGCGAGGAGCGGCCGATGCGCTTCACCACCGTGGAGAAGAAGGGCTTCTTCAGCAAGCTGTTCGGAGGGTAAGCATGGGCCTGTTCGATTTCCTCAAAGCGAAGAAGACCACCGCCGAAACCGCAAAGAACCGCCTGCAGATCATCATCGCGCAGGAACGCAGCCACCGCGGTGGCCCGGACTACCTGCCCCTGCTGCAGCGCGAGTTGCTGGAAGTGATCAAGAAGTACGTGAACATCGACGTCGATGCGGTGAAGGTCGACCTGGTGAAGGATGGCCAGCACGACGTGCTGGACATCTCCGTGGCGCTGCCTGAAGGCCCGGACAAACCCTGATCCCCCGCCCCGCCCGTGCCTGCATGGGCGGGGCTGCGTGACCTGCATGACCGATACGACAACCACCGTGGGCATCACCTGCGTGGGCGACATCGCCTTCGCCGACGCGCAGCGCCTGCTCGCCGCGCATGGCCTGCGGCTGCACCACGTGGCGCCCGGCGAACCGATTCCCGGCAGTTACTGGGGCGAGCCAGAGGCCGGCATCATCGCGAGCAACGTGTACGTGCGCGACGACACGCCCGTGCATTCGATGCTGCACGAAGCCTGCCACCTGATCGTGCTGCCGCCGGAGCGGCGTGCGCAGGTGCATACCGACGCCACCGACTCGGTGGCCGAGGAAGATGCCACCTGCTACCTGCAGATCGTGCTGGCCGGGCAGCTGCCGGGTGTTGGCAGCGCGCGGTTGATGGCCGACATGGACGCCTGGGGGTACACGTATCGGCTGGGGTCTACACAGGCATGGTTCGAACAGGACGCCGAAGACGCGAAGGCGTGGTTGATCGAACGGGGGTTGCCGGTGGCGTAACGCTCGGTAGTGCCGGCCGCTGGCCGGCAACTAGGTGATGCTTCACGGGTTCATGAGGTTGCCGGCCAGCGGCCGGCACCACCCCATCAGCCCTGCCCGGCCAGCGCGCGCAGGGTAATACCGACGATGTAGGCCAGGTAGGTGCCGGTGGCATAGCCCATCGTGCCCAGCAGCACGCCCACCGGCGCCAGCGCCGGATGGAACGCGGCGGCCACCACCGGCGCCGAGGCCGGGCCACCGATGTTCGACTGCGAACCGATGGCGAAATAGAAGAACGGCACCTTCAGCAGCTTGCCCAGGCACCACAGCAGCACGATGTGCACGGCGATCCAGATCAGGCCGAGCAGGAACAGCCACGGGCGGTCCAGCAACGCCAGCAGATCCATCTGCATGCCGATGCAGGCGATCAGGAAGTACAGCAGCAACGAACCCAGACGCGAGGCACCCGCGCCTTCCAGGTTGCGTGCGCGGGTGAAACTCAGGCTCAGGCCCAGGGTGGTCGACAGCACCACCACCCACACGAACGGTGCGTCCAGGCTGAACTGCGCGGCCCAGCTGACATTTGCCTTGAACCACGCCGCCAAGGGCGCACCGATCGCGTGTGCCAGTCCGACGCCACCGAAGGCCACGGCCACGATCAGCATCAGATCGGTGAGGCTGGGAATGCGCTCATGCTCGGCCTGGAAGCGCGCGATGCGCTCCTTCAGTTCATCGATGGCCGAGGTATCGGCGCCACTGCGTGCATCGATCTTCGCCGCACGACCGGCGAGGAAGATCAGCGCCGCCATCCACACATAGCCGACACCCACGTCGACCACGGCGAACTGGCCGAAGGTGGTCGCGTTGACGTCGAACACTTCGCGCATCGCCAGCATGTTGGCGCCACCACCGATCCAGCTGCCGGCCAACGCAGCCATGCCGGCCCAGGTGTCACCGGCCACGGTTTCCGGATGCACGGCGCGCATCAGCAGGAAGGCCACGACCGCCCCGAGCATGATGCTGGCCGATGCCCCCAGGTACATCAGCACCAGCTTCGGGCCCAGCCGCAGGATGCCCTTGATGTCCACCGCCAGGGTCAGCAGGATCAGCGCCGCCGGCAGCAGGATGTCGCGTGCGATCGGGTTGTAGAGCCGGGTGCTCTGCCCGTCGATCAGGCCGACGGTGTTGTAGATGCCGGGAATCAGGTAGCACAGCAGCAGCGCCGGCACGAAGGTGTAGAAGCGTTTCCACAGGCCCTGCTCGCGCGAGGCGGTCCAGAAAACGGCGCCGAGCGTGGCGGCGATCAAACCGAAGACGACGATGTCGTTCTGGATCAGGGCAGTCGAAGGCATGTAGGCGCTCTGGTAGAGCCGGCCGCTGGCCGGCTGCTGTTGGCGGCAGATAAGGTGTGCCGACCAACGGTCGGCACCCACCGGTAAAGCAGATGGTGAAACAGAAGCGCCGCCCCGGAGGGCGGCGCCGCAACCATCAGTTGCCGATGTGCTGCTTCAGCCAGGCATTGACGGTGTCATGCCACAGGATGCTGTTGTTCGGCTTGAGCACCCAGTGGTTTTCATCCGGGAAGTACAGGAACTTCGATTCGATGCCCTGGCGCTGGGCGGCGGTGAACGCGGCCAGGCCCTGCTCGACCGGGATGCGGAAGTCCTGCTGGCCGTGGATGACCAGGATCGGCTTCTTCCAGTCCGCCACGTGGTTGACCGGGTTGAACTTCTCGTAGTTCGCGGCCTTCTGGTACGGCGTGCCGCCCTGCTCCCACTCGGTGAACCACAGTTCTTCGGTGGCGTAGCCCATCATGCGCTGGTCGAACACGCCGTCGTGGTTGACCAGGCACTCGAACGGGCTGTTCCAGTTGCCGGCGATCCAGTTGACCATGAAGCCGCCGTAGCTGGCGCCCAGCGCACAGGCCTTGTCACCGTTGAGGAAGGAATACTTCTTCAGCGCCGCATCCCAGCCCTTCTGCAGGTCTTCCAGCGGGCGGTCGCCCCAGTGCTGGCTGATCGCATCGGTGAACGCCTGGCCGTAGCCGGTGGAGCCGTGGAAGTCGATCATCACCACCGCGTAGCCCTGGCCCGCATAGGTCTGCGGATTCCAGCGGTAGCTCCAGCCATTGCCGAAGCTGCCCTGCGGGCCGCCATGGATCAGGAACGCCACCGGGTAGGACTTGCCTTCCTGATAGTTGTGCGGCTTGACCACGTAGCCATGCACGGTGTCGTTGTTCCAGCCCTTGAACTCGAACTGTTCGTAGTCGCCGAAGGACACGTCCTTGAGTACGTCGCCAGCAGCCGGGGTCAGCGCGCGCAGTTCGCCGATCGGCTGGCCTGCGGCCGGCAGCAGTCCGACCAGCACCTGGTCGTTGCTCTTCAGGCTGTTGCGGGTGATCGCCACGCTGTTGCCGGCCACATCGACCGAGGTCACGCTGCCGTCGCCAACCAGCTTGGTGGCCTTGCCGCTGGCCACGTCGATCTGGAACAGCGGATGCTCGCCGAGGTCGTCGGCGGTGGTGTAGATGCTGGCGCCGTCGGCGGACAGGGTGATGCCGCCCGCCGAACGGTCCCACTGCGGCGCGATCTCGCGGGTCTTGCCGCTGGCCAGGTCCATCGCCATCAGGCCGAAGCGGTCGGCCTCGAAGCCCGGGCGCTTCATCGCACGATAGAACAGCGTCTTGCCGTCGGCGCTGAACACCGGGCCGGCATCCCAGGCTGGGTTGGAGGCGGTCAGGTTGACCGGCGCCTGCTTGCCCGCGGCGTCGAAGCGGTACAGATCGAAGTTGGTCGACCACGGTTCCTGCTTGCCGGCCACACGGATGCTGGCCACTACGCTGGCGCCATCTGGCGACCACGCGAAGTCATCATTGCCGCCGAACGGCTTGGACGGCGCATCACCATCGATGGTCGCGCTCAGTGCCGAGGCGCCCTTGACTGCACCGCCCTTGGCCGCAGGCAGCGGAGCGACGAACAGGGTGTTGCGGCGGCCGTCGTTCCAGGTGTCCCAGTGGCGCACGAACAGCGAATCCCATACCTGGCCGCTGGCCTTGGCGTCCTTCTTTTCCTTCAGCTTCTTCTCGGTGCAGGCCAGGTCCGAGGCGCAGACCTGGAACACGCCGGCGCTGAACAACACGCGGTCGTCCTGCGGCGACACGTGGTAGCTGTCCACGTCGACCGGGAAGTCGGTCAGCTGGCGCGGAGTACCGCCGTTGATAGGCTGCGCGTACAGCTGCTGGCTGCCGTTTTTGGCGCTCAGGAAATACACCGTCTGGCCATCGGCCGACAGCGAGGCGGAATTGACGTTCCAGCCGGCCGGGGTGATCTGCTTCGGCGGCGCTGCGTCGCGGGTGCGCAGGTTGCGCGCGAACAGCGCGGTGGAGGCCTTCAGGTTGGCGTCCACGCTGCGCTTGGCGAACACCACGGTGCCACCGTCTGCGGTCAGCACCGGCGCGGAAACGCGGTCCATCGCCACCATGTCGCGGACTTCCAGGCCACGGGCAGCGGCAACACTGGGCAGGGCGGCCAGCAGGCTCAGTGGCAGCAGGGCATGACGCAGTTTCATCGGGGTCTCCGCAGGACGGCAAAAAACCGATGGTAGGCCCGCATGGCCGGGGCTGCCAAGGCCATCGGTCATGGCTGCAGGCGGGCAATCGCCATAAACAGCAAACCCCGCCGAAGCGGGGTTTGCGGTACTGCCGGCCGCGGG
>NZ_JBSRQL010000036.1:0-11309 GCF_054083135.1 Stenotrophomonas maltophilia group sp. LNF247 | reverse complement strand
TCGAGCGAAGCGACCGGCTTTTGTCTTTGCTGTCTTGTTCCATCCCGCGGCCATGCGCTGACCGCTCCAGGCTTTCGCCACGAGGGGCTCAGCCGTTGGCCGGTCTCCAGCACCAGTGCCAGGGTTCGTAGACGATGCCGTGCGGGTTGTCGCGTGGGTAACTCAGATGGAAGCCATGCCCGCCGGCATGCACCTGCAGCCAGGCGAACGCGTCGGTGGCTTCGAACGATTCTTCGGCCGGCGCATCGCCAGGTGTGCCGATGTCCAGCGCGTAGCCGCTGTGGTGTTCGCTGAAACCCGGGGCGGCATTGACCTTCAGGATCTCTGCCACGCTCAAGCCGCGCGCCAGCTTCCGCTCGAAGATGCCCAACTGGTAGGCATGGCTGCGGAAGCCGGAGATGGCGTCCAGCGCAATTCCATCCTGTGCCGCGTGCAGTCGCATCCGCCGCCAGCCCTGCGCGGCGGCACAGTGCATCCACAACGGGCGGGCGAAGCGGTCGCGGCCGGCGAAGTGCAGCAGGCAGGGTTCGGGTTCGAGCGGCAGCCCGCTGTCGCCGGCATAGCGTTGTGCATCCAGGCCAAGCTGCTGCAGGCGCTGCTGCAGGCCTGCCAGTGGCAACCACTGATCCTCCAGCACGGCGCCGAACGGACGCGCCGCTGCTGCATCCAGCAGCGCCAATGCGTCCTCCACCCCTGGCTCGCGTGCCAGGCGCGGCACCATGGCATGAACCCCGCGCGCCAGTACCGCCGCGAGGTAGCGGCCATCGCGCTTGCGCCGCAGCACCCAGTGTGCCTGCGACAGCAGGCGTGCATCCAGGTTGCTGCGTGCACGCAGCAGGTGCGCGGGCCACAGCTCGATGGCCTCGGTGTTGATCAGCAGGGGGGCGCGTCGTTGCATCTCAGCAGCTTACTGCCGTGGCGCCGACGCGGCCACTTTGTGCAGCGCATCGAGCAGCGCCTGCGGCCGGTCCACGCTGAGCAGCAGCGTGCTGCCGTCACTGACCGGCAGGGCGAGGACACGCGCACGATCGGTGACCAGAGCGAAGCCCTTGCCGCCCCCGTGCAGGCGGAAGTGGCCGGAATAGAAGCCTGGCACTGAATAGCCATTGGTTTTGACACGGATGCCATAGCGGCGGTCACGCTGCAGGTCGACCACCTCGGCCTGGTCCAGCCGCAGCTGCGCCACCGGGACGCGGCGGCGGTACATCGTCGAGCGCACATCCAGCACGTTGTCGTCCAGTTCCACCCGGCGACGGAAGAATGCTGCGCCCAACCCGATGCCGAGTACCGCGATCACCAGCAGACTCCAGGCGGCACTGCCACCCATCCGGAACCAGGGCGGCGACAGCGCTACTTCGATCCAAGGGGCACTGGCCGGCGCCTTGTACAGCTGTGCGTACACGCACGCCACGAAGGCAGCCAGCAGCGGAAGCACGATCCAGAGCACGCGCAACGGCGAGCTCTCGGCCACTTCAAACGTCTTCGGGTCGCTGCCGCCCATGCGTCAGGCCTCCTTCTTGAACACCAGCATCGCCGGGCGCATCGGCGCCGGGATGATGATGTTGACCAGTTCCCAGCCCAGTTGGCCCTGGCGGCTGAGTTCGGCCTGGATGTCCTCGGCCTTGAGCAGGCCCATCATGGACGTCTTGACCTCGATGGTCTGGTAGCTCCAACGCTTGCTCATTCCTTGTCCTCCGACGATGGCGCGGGTTTCGGCAGGCGTCCCGCCTTGCGCAGGGCGTCGCGCAGCACGTATTCGATCTGCGCGTTGAGGCTGCGCAGTTCGTCATCAGCCCAGCGCTGCGCAGCAGCCAGGACGTCGGCATTGATGCGCAGCGGGTAGGCTTTCTTCTCACTCATGGGGGCTCCTGGCGGGGCGGTGGGGCACCCCGTTGCGAGTGTGGCTCAATACAGCGAGCCGGCATTGACGATCGGCTGGGTGCCGCGGTCCGAGCACAGCACGGTGAGCAGGTTGCTGACCATGTGCGCCTTGCGTTCCTCGTCCAGCTGCACCACGCCGTTCTTCTGCAGTTCGGCCAAGGCCATCTCGACCATGCCCACCGCACCAGCAACAATACGTGTGCGCGCGGCGATCACCGCGTTGGCCTGCTGGCGTTGCAGCATCGCCTGGGCGATTTCGGCGGCGTAGGCCAGGTGGCTGATGCGCGCGTCGATCACCTGTACACCGGCATCGGCCAGGCGCTCGGCCAGCTCGTTCTTCAGGTGCTGGGAGATCTCGCTGGCGTGGCTGCGCAGGGCCAGCTGTCCATCCTCGTGCTGGTCGTAGGGATAGCTGGTGGCCATCGCCCGCAGTGCCGATTCGGACTGGATGTGCACGAAGCTCTCGTAGTCGTCCACGTTGTAGACGGCCTCGGAGGCATCGACCACCTGCCAGACAATCACCGCGGCGATCTCGATCGGGCTGCCGTCCAGCTCGTTGACCTTCAGCTTGCCGCTCTCGAAGTTGCGCACGCGCTGGCTGACCCGGCGCTTGGCATAGAAAGGGTTGTTCCAGCGCAGGCCGTTGTCCTTCACCGTGCCCACGTACTTGCCGAACAGGCTCAGCACCGCCGCCTGGTTGGGCTGGATGGTGTACAGGCCGGCCAGCGTGAACACGCCCAGGACTACCAGCAACGCCCCCAGCAGCATCAGCAGCAGGTTGGGCGAGCCGACGCTGGCCTTGGCGGCCACACCCAGTACGAACAGGGCGGCGCCAGCGAGGGCGACGAGCAGGGCGACGGCCAGCGTGCCGAGGCCGTTGAGCGAAGACAGCGACTTCTCTTTCATGGCGGTACGTCCTTGAGGGTTCGAACATAAGATATCAAAGTGATATCACTTACAGGCTACCGTTCGTCGGATGGCATGGCCAGAGGGCGCGGCCAGCTAGAATGCCCTTCCGCCTTCACATTGCTGCTGGAACCGCCATGGCCAAGCTTGGAACTCCGTTGTCCCCCTCCGCCACCCGCGTGCTGCTGCTGGGCTCGGGCGAACTCGGCAAGGAGGTGGCCATCGAGCTGCAGCGGCTGGGCGTGGAGGTGATCGCCGCCGATCGCTACGCCGATGCGCCGGCCATGCAGGTTGCGCACCGCTCGCACGTGATCGACATGCTCGATGCGATGGCGCTGCGCGCTCTGATCGCCGAGGAGCAGCCGCACCTGGTGGTGCCGGAGATCGAGGCCATCCACACCGAGACCCTGGTCCAGCTGGAACAGGAGCAGGGCCTGCGGGTGATCCCGACCGCGCGTGCTGCACGCCTGACCATGGACCGCGAAGGCATTCGCCGCCTCGCCGCCGAAACCCTGGGCCTGCCGACCTCGCCGTACCGCTTCGTCGATACCGAGGCCGAGTACCGTGCTGCCGTGGCCGCCATCGGCCTGCCGTGCGTGGTCAAGCCGGTGATGTCGTCCTCGGGCAAGGGCCAGAGCACCCTGCGCAGCGAGGCGGACATCGCCCCGGCCTGGGACTACGCGCAGACCGGTGGCCGTGCCGGTGCCGGCCGCTGCATTGTCGAAGGTTTCATCGATTTCGACTACGAGATCACCCTGTTGACCGTGCGCCATGCCGGCGGCACCTCCTTCTGTGCGCCGATCGGCCACCTGCAGAAGGACGGCGACTACCGCGAAAGCTGGCAGCCGCAGCCGATGTCGAGCGCGGCGCTGGCGCGTGCCGAAGAGATCTCGCGTGCGATCACCGACGACCTCGGCGGCTGGGGCCTGTTCGGCGTCGAGCTGTTCGTGAAGGGCGACGAAGTATGGTTCAGCGAAGTGTCGCCGCGCCCGCACGACACCGGCCTGGTGACGCTGGTATCGCAGGAGCTGAGCGAGTTCGCGCTGCATGCGCGCGCCATCCTCGGCCTGCCGATCCCGGTGATCCGCCAGAGCGGCCCGTCGGCGTCGTGCGCGCTGTTGGCACACGGCGAGGGCGTGCCGTACTTCAACAACGTCGCCGCTGCATTGCAGGTGCCTGACACCGCCGTGCGCCTGTTCGGCAAGCCGAGCGTGCACGGTCATCGCCGCGTGGGCGTGACCCTGGCGCGCGCGGAAACCATCGACGAAGCACGCGCCATCGCGCGTGACGCCGCCGACGCCATCGGCGTCGAACTGCGCCCGTAAAGCAAAAAGGGGACGGAGGGGATTAAGTCGTTTGTGGCAAAAACGGCTTAATCCCCTCCGTCCCCTTTTTGAAAGGCCGCCGGGCATGGCCCGGCGCTACCGGGTTATTTCACGTCCACCCACACCAGGTGGTGGTCGCTGCCATCGGCGATCTTCGCTTCCGGGCTTTCATTGGCTGGCCAGAAGATGCCGCTGCCCACGTACTCGAAACCGGTCGAGGGCAGCACGTAGTCCAGGCGCATCGTGCCGGACTTCGGACCGAAGTCGCCGGTGGCGTGGAACGGTGCGCCCTTGCGCTCGATGCCCTTGGCCGCATAGGCCAGGCTGGTCTGCTCGCCGCCGACGCTGCGCGGGGTGGGGTAGCGCAGCACGCGGGCGTTCTCGATCAGCTCGACGATTGCTTCATGGCGGCCATCGCCATCGACCGGGTCGTTGTTGAGGTCGCCAAGGATCACGAAGCGCGCGTCCTGGGCCAGGCCGCCGCACTGGCCCTTGTCGTCGCACAGCCACGACTTGTCGCCCTTGGACAGGTATTCCTGCCACAGGCGCAGTTCGTCGTGGTTGCGCGCGGCGTTGCGCTTTTCCGGGCCGTCGAACACCGGCGGGGTCGGGTGCGAGACCAGCGCGTGGACCACGCCGCCCGGGGTCTTCACCGGCACGTCCCAATGCGACTTCGAGGACAGGCGCAGCTGCGACCACACGTGGTCGTTGTAGAAGCTCTTGCCGGTGCGCGGATCGACCGGACGGATCGCGCCGGGCATCGCGCTCCACTTCAGCAGCTGGAAGCTGCGCACCTTGGCTTCGTCGATCGGGTAGCGCGACAGCACCAGCATGCCGTACTGGCCGGGGTGCAGGCCGTAGCCCCACGCGTCATTGCCACGGCTGCGGCCTTCGCCGCCGACCACGCCGTTGTTGTCCAGGTCCAGGCCGCTGGGCACGCCGGTGTTGACCGGGGCCAGGTAGCGATAGGCGAAATGCAGCGGGTTGCCGCCACCGGGCTGGGCGACTTCCAGATAGCGCTTCTGGAACAGGTCGGCGGCGCGATGGGCGTCGTCGAAATCGAATTCGTTCAGCAGCACCAGATCCGGGCGCACCTGCTGCAGCACCGCGGCGATCTTGCGTGCGTGCTCGCTGTCGCCTTCCAGTTCCTTGATGAGGCCACCGGCGTCATCGGAGTACAGCGACGTGTTGTAGGTCGCCAGGCGCAGCGCAGCGGACGGCTTTTCGGTCATCGCGGGGGACGTGGCGAAGGCGGGGGCGGTGGCGCCGCAGAGCAGGGCCAGGGCGAGGATCAGGGGATGGCGGCGGGTCATGTTCATGGGCCGTATTGTGCACCCGGCCCGGTGTCAGCGGTTTGTCAGCGCCCGTCCAGATCATTGTCGAAATCGTGCCAGCGGCGGCCATCGTAGGCTTCCAACGGATGGAAGCGGCGCTTGTAATCCATCTTCTGGTGCCCGCGGATCCAGTAGCCCAGGTACACGTGGGGCAGCCCCTCGCGGCGCGCCCACTCGATCTGCTGCAGGATCGCGAAGGTACCCAGCCCGCGTGCGGCGTGGTCCGGGTCGAAGAAGGTGTAGACCGCCGACAGGCCATGCTCGGTGACGTCGGTCACTGCCACCCCCAGCAGCTGGCTGGGCTGGCCGTCGTGGCCGGGCAGGCGCATCTCCATGAAGCGGGTGTGCGACCAGCTGCCGATCAGGAACTGCTCGAATTCGTGCGGGCCGTGGTCGTCCATGCCGCCATTGGCGTGGCGGTGGGTGAGGTAGCGGTGATACAGCGCGAACAGGTCGTCGCGGGCGGTGGCGGCGGTGATCCGCACCTCCAGGTCGGCATTGCGGGCGGCGCAGCGGCGCTGGCTGCGGTCCGGAGCGAAGCGCGCCACCGGGATGCGCACCGCCACGCAGGCCTGGCAGTGCGCGCAATGCGGCCGGTAGACCAGGTCGCCGCTGCGGCGGAAGCCCCAGCTCAGTGCCAGCGGATAGAGCGCACCGAGGCGGCGGTCGTTCGGGTCCAGCACCAGGTCGCGTGCCACCCGGTCCGACCAGTACCCGCAGGGGTGCTCGCCGGTCTGGAAAAGTCGCAGTTCGTCGTCTCTGTCGCCATGGATCGCCATGGACACAGCATAGCCCCAGCCCGTCGCAGTGGCGGCGACTGTCCGCCGGATGAACGGAACCGGCAGCGGCGTCAACCGATGTCGCGTCCGAGCGTTGTTGTCCTTCGAGGGTGAAGTGATCACCCCGACGCTGTTCCCATCCCCAGGAGTGACCTCATGATCCGTACCCCCCTGCTGCTGGCCCTGCTGCTGGGCACCTCTGCTTCCGGAATCGCGCTGGCCGCCGACACCCCGGCCACGCCGGCACCGCGCCCGGCCAAGCTGGACACCAACGGTGACGGCGTCATCGACCGCAGCGAGGCGGCCGCCAACCCGCACCTGGCTGCGAAATTCGACGAGCTGGACAAGAACAAGGACGGCAAGCTCTCGCGCGACGAACTGCCGCGCTGGCAGCATGGCCGCCGCGGCCATGGCGGTGAGCGCTGGGCCACGCTGGACGTCAACAAGGACGGCCGCCTCAGCCGCGAGGAAGCCAAGGCCGATCCGCGCCTGGCCGCGCGTTTTGATCAGCTTGATCTGAACAAGGATGGCTACCTGGACAAGGCCGACCGCGAGCTGCGCATGAAGCAGCATCGTGATGCCTGGTTTGCCGCCGCCGACACCAACAAGGACGGCCAGCTGAGCAAGGCCGAGTTCGACGCGGCCAAGGGTCCGATGCACGGCGGCCCGCGCCACGGTGGCCCGCGTGATGGCAGCGCGCCGAAGCCGCAGCGCTGAGTTTCAATGCTGTGATTGACGACAACGCCGGCGCATCGCCGGCGTTGTCCGTTACAGCCGGCCGCTCCGCACCAGCGAATACAGCACAAGCGCGATGACCATCAGGTTCATGGCGATGATGCCGGTGCGGCCGTACATGGCCTCGTACTTCCAGTTGGTTCCGGTGAGCCCGCGCTGCAGCGAGTCACGCGCGATCATCGGCGCCATCAGCCGCTGCAGCGGTACCAGGCACTGGTAGTTGACTACGGCCAGGCCCGCGACCTGCACCAGCAGGACGGCCCAGAGCGGCGCCTGCAGCAGCACTGCCATCAGGATCGTCAGGCACCAGAGCATGCAGGTGCCGATGTTGAGATAGAGGAAACGGCGGACGTCGGCGCGCTCGGCCTCGCTGCGGGTGTACGACATCAGGAAGCGTCCACCGAAGTAGCTGCCGACCGTGCCGCCGACCACGCCACCGATGACCGCTCCCCAGCTTTCAGCCGGCATCATGTGCAGTTGCCCCAGTGCGGCGGTCAGCGAGCCCATCGCGGTACCGCCGGCGGCACTGGCGCCACCGAGGCTGAGCTTGCTGCCACCGATGCCGACACCGGTGCCGAGCAGGATTGCGGCACTGGCGGTGCCGGGCGCGGCCACCAGGACCATCGACACCACCGCGGTGGCGAAGGCGGCGCTCGGCGCGCTGCTACGCGCGAACTCACCGAAGCGCTGCAGCAGGCCGTCGCGCACCAGCGCGCGGGCGCGCGACAGGCGCTTGCGCACCGCAGCGTCGCTGAGCCCGAGCAGGTCGGCCACCTGTTGCGAGCGCTGGCCCTCGCGGTAGTACAGCAGCAGCACTTCGCGGCTGTCTGCGGGCAGGGCAGAGATGATCTCCTCGGCGGCGATCTCCTCTTCCACCCGCTGCAGGCGGTCGGCAGCACCCGGGGCGGGGTCGGCGGCCATGCCCATCGCCACCTCGGCCGCCTCGCCAGTCAGCGGGCGCCCGCGCTGGGCGCGCAGCCAGTCGCGGGCCAGGTTGCGGGTGATCTGCCGCAGCCACGGCAGGAAGCTGGTCGAACTGCGCAGCTGGTGCAGCTGCTGCCAGCCCTTGACGAAGGCCTCCTGGGCGATGTCCTCGCTGGCTTGGCGGTCGCGGGTGATGGCCAGCGCGATGGCGGTGACCGTGTTCTGGCAGGCCAGCACGATGCGCCCGTAGGCGTGCTGGCAACCGCTTGCGGCGGCGGGCAGTTCGCGTTCCAGGGTCTGGTCGATCGATGCGGCGAACGTCGTCATGGCGGCAGCTCTCCTGCTGGGATTGTGTCCCATGACGGAGCCGCGCGCGAAGTGTGACCGCAGATGCTGATGCATCTTCGGTCCGCGCATTCCACCTCATCCCCGCGCCGTTGGCGCGCCCCCTTGAACAACAAGGGGGGGGCCAATCCTGACGGGTTACGGTGAAGTCGCGGCCCTGCTGACAGGCCGCTGCGCTCGCCGGGCATGGCCCGGCGCTACCGCCTCTTACTTGGAGGGCTGGATGCGGACCCGCACTTCTTCCTCTGCCGGCGCGGCCTGCGGTGCCGGCTGTGCCTGCTGCGGCTGGGCTTGCGGGGCAGGGGCCGGCGCGACCGGTGCCGGGGCACCACGATGGCGCAGGCCGATGACCAACGCCACGCCAGCAATCACCACCAGCAGGGCGATGCGGATGCGCCAGGCCCAGCTGCGGCCGCCGCTGCCCGGTTCCGCCGTGTCGCGGAAGGCGAATTCGGCGGTGGGGTGGTCGCGGCGGGTAGTGTCGAGCAGGCGCGCCTCGCGCAGGATTTCGCGCGCGCGCGGCTGGTCGTCGGCACGCACGATCCATACCGCCGGATAGGCGTTGGCGTTGCCCAGGTCGGTATAGCTGAACTGGCCGCGGCGACGGGTCTTGTAGGAGCGCCCGTTGGTCACCTTGACCTCGATGCCATGCCCGCGCAGGAGCTCGGCCACGCCTTCGACGGTTTCCACGCGCTGGCTGCTGAAGATCTGGCGCATGGGTTTTACTCCTTGGCCGGCACGGCGGCCGCGGCAGCCTGGTCGGGAACCACGCGGATCAGGCCTTCCTGCGCGGTGCTGGCCACCAGCACGCCGTTGCGGGTGAAGAACTGGCCGCGGGCCAGGCCGCGCGAATCCTGCGCGCTGGGGCTGTCCAGCGAATACAGCAGCCAGTCGTCGGCACGGAACGGGCGGTGGAACCAGATCGCGTGGTCGAGCGAGGCCATCTGCACGTGCGGGTGGTAGTAGCTGATGCCGTGCGGGAACGTCGCCGTGCCCAGCAGGTGGAAGTCGGAGGCGTAGGCCAGCAGCGCCTGGTGCAGTTCGGGCGCATCGCCGACCGGTTCGCTCAGGCGCAGCCACACCTGGTGGTAGGGCGGGCGCTTGGGCGGGTTCAATTCATCGCGCGGGTAGACGTGGCGGAACTCGAACGGGCCGCCACGCGACAGCCAGCGCTGCACCTTGATCGGCAGTCGCTCCAGCACCTCGGCCGGCAGCGGCCGGTTCGGTTCGATGTCTTCCGGCTGCGGCACCTCGGGCATCTTGTGCTGGTGCTCGGCGCCGGTCTCGGCCTGCTGGAAAGAGGCCGCGCAGAAGAAGATCACCTTGCCGTGCTGGATCGCGGTGACCCGTCGCACCGAGAAGCTGCCGCCATCGCGGGTGCGGTCCACGTCGTAGACGATCGGGTGGTCGATGTTGCCAGCGCGCAGGAAATAGGCGTGCAGCGAGTGCACGTGGCGGCCATTGTCGACCGTGGCCTGCGCTGCGGCCAGCGCCTGGCCCAGCACCTGCCCGCCGAACACGTACTTGGTGCCGATGTCGCGGCTCTGCCCGCGGAACAGGTTGTCCTCCAGCCGCTCCAGCGTGAGCAGGTCGATCAGCTCGGAGACGACGGGTTCGGGCATGTCGTTCAAGGGGGCGGCCACAGCAGTGAAGAGGCCCCGATTATACCGGTGCAGGCCGGCTGCCCGATCTTCGGTAGTGCCGGCCGCTGGCCGGCAACCTCATGATCCTCTTGGACTGCCTGTGGCTGCCGGCCAGCGGCCGGCACTACCGTTATTTGCCGAGGCGGGCCACCAGCGCCTGCAGCGCGTTCTGTGCATCCGGGGCGAACCAGGCCTCGACGAAGCGGTCGAGCTGGATCAGGTCCGGGTGCAGCGCCTCGTGCAGGTCGGCGCGGGCAATGGCGCGGGTCAGCAGCATCGGCTGGCGCGGCTGTTTGAGCAGGTTCTGCAGCCAGGCCACGGCACGTGCCACCACCAGGTCACCCTCGGCCAGCTCATCGACCAGCCCGATCTGCAGCGCCTGTTCGGCCGGCACCAGCGAACCGGTGGTGAGCAGCACGCCGGCGCGGTGCACGCCCACCGCACGCCGCAGCAGGCGCTGGATGCCCTCCGGCGCGATCAGGCCGACCTGCACTTCGTTCAGGCCGATGGCGTACGGCCGCGACGGATCGGCGCTGCGCGCCATCACCCGGTAGTCGCAGCACAGCGCCAGCACGCAGCCACCGGCCGGCGCGTGGCCGGTGATCGCGGCCACCACCGGGATACGGCTCTCGGCCAGCGTGCGCACCGCGCCGAAGAAGGCGTTCCAGGTGTCCAGCAGCCTGTGCTTGTCATCGCCGTGCGAGAGCAGGTGCGGCACGTCCATGCCGCCGGTGAAGATGCGCTCGCTGCCCGACAGCACGATGCCGTGCGCGTCTTCGGCCATGGCCAGCTCGATGGCGTGGATCAACTGCCGGCACAGGTCGGTGTCCAGTGCGTTGACCGGCGGCCGCGCCAGGCGCAGCTCGCGGATGGGGCCGTGGTTGATCACCTCGATGAGCGTCGTCATGCTGCGGTCTCGTTGCGAAGAAGGAACCTGGGCGATGATAACCAAACCATTCGTTGGCGTACTGTGGGTTCTATGTGCGGCCGCAGCATCGGCTTCAGCGGCCGAACCGGCCTGCGTCACGGTGGAGCAGGGCTGGGCGCGGTTGCCACCGAATCCGGCGATGCCGATGACCGCTGGTTACGGCGTGATCCACAACGGCTGCAGCAAGGCGGTGGCAATCACTGGCGCAGCCAGCAGCAGCTTCGATGATGTGTCACTGCACGAGACCACGATTGTCGATGGCGTCAGCCGGATGCGCGCGATCGAACGCCTGCCGCTGGCGCCGGGCGCGCGTGCCGAGCTCAAGCCCGGCGGCCTGCACCTGATGCTGATGCAGGGCAAGGGCGCGTTGAAGGAAGGCCAGGCGTTGCCGTTGCGGCTGCAGCTGGAAGGCGGCGGCGAAGCGAGTGCGACGTTGACCGTGCGCAAGGCTGCGAAATGAGGCTCGGGTAGTGCCGGCCGCTGGCCGGCAGGACAGGAAATGCCGGCCA
>NZ_JBSRQL010000035.1:0-14027 GCF_054083135.1 Stenotrophomonas maltophilia group sp. LNF247 | reverse complement strand
CCGTTGATCAGTTATGGTCGACCGTTGGTCGGCACGCCCCTTTGTAGAGCCGAGCGTGCTCGACTGCTTCTCGTGAGTCGAGCATGGCTCGACTCTACAGAGGATCATCGAGCATGGCTCGACGCTACACACAGCGCCGCTACACAGCGCTCTGCAGTCCGCGATCGGCCTCGTGGCGCTCCAGCGCCAGTTCGATCAGGCGCGTGATCAGCGTGGTGTAGTCCACGCCGCTGGCGCCCCATAGCTTCGGGTACATGCTGATGCGGGTGAAGCCCGGCAGCGTGTTGACCTCGTTGATGACGATCCCGCCCGCTTCGGTAAGGAATACATCCACGCGCGCCATGCCCGCGCACTCCAGCGCCCGGTAGGCCTGAAGCGCGATCTGCTGGATACGCGCCTGCGTTGCGCCATCAATGTCTGCCGGCACCACCACGTCGGCGCCATCGTCGTTGATGTACTTGGTGTCGTAGGCGTAGAACTCGTCGTGTACCACTACCTCGCCGCACAGGCTGGCCTGCGGATGCGCATTGCCCAGCACCGCGCACTCGATCTCGCGGCCGACCACCGCCGATTCCACCAGCACCTTGTGGTCGTAGCGCAGCGCCAATGCCAGCGCCTCGGCGAAGCCCGCTGCATCTTTGACCTTGCTCACCCCCACTGACGAACCCTGGTTGGCCGGCTTCACGAACAACGGCAGGCCGAGCTGCGCGATCACCGCATCGACATCGACTGCCGCCGCCTGATGGCGACGGATGCACAGCCACGGTGCCACCTGCAGCCCGGCGTCGCGCAGCAGGCGCTTGGTCACGTCCTTGTCCATCGCCACCGCCGAACCCAGTACCGGTGAACCGACGAAGGGCAGGTTGGCCATGCGCAGCAGCCCCTGCAGCGCACCGTCCTCGCCCAGCGGCCCGTGCACGATCGGCAGCACCACATCGATCTGGCCGAGCGCGCTGGCCGCATCGCACGGCTGCAGCTGCGCCTGCTCGGCGCCCGGGCGCACCGCCAGCGACGTACCGGACCGATGCAGCGCGATGCGCGACGGATCATCGGCATTGATCAGGAAGGTATCGGGTTGGCTCAGATGCCACTGACCCTGCTTGTCGATACCGACCAGCACCGGCTCGAAGCGCTCGCGATCAAGTGCATCGAGGATGTTCTTCGCCGACTGCAGCGAAACTTCGTGCTCGGAAGACTTGCCTCCGAAAATGATGCCGACCCGGGTCCGTGCCATGGGGAATGCGATGTCCTGTGCGTTGCGTGACCCCATAGCATGAACCTTCATCGGCCCACCGCGTGAGGCACAGATGAACCAGAAATCCATCCACGCATGGCGTGGATCTACCGTGTCGACCAAGGTCGACACCCACCAACAGCAACACAGAACGCCGTCCCGACAGATCGCAGCAAGCTGTCGAAGGCGGGGTGGGTCCGGTTGCGGGGGCGTGAGCGCCATGGATGGCGCGACCGAGCTTATATGGACGTACTTGCAGCGTCTCCCGCAACCGGACCCACCCCGCCATCCCACGGATAGCCAGCTTTTGATGTTGATCTTGCCGGCCAGCGGCCGGCACTACCACGGGTGCCGGGCGGCAGCCCGGCCCAAGCCCCCCACCCACGCAGGTAGAATGCGCCCATGGCTCCTTCCCTGCTCAAGTCCCTCAAGCCGGTCGCTGGCCGCGCCCTGCAGATCGCCCTGAACCGCGCCCTGGCGCTGGATCCGGATACCCGCCATGCCCTGGCCAGCCTCGACGGCCGCCACATCGACCTGACCCTGGAAGCGCCGTCGCTGGCGATGCGCATCAGCGTCGACGGCGACCAGCTGCGGGTCGGTCCGGTGGACGCGCAGGAAGCCGACCTGGCCGTGCGCAGCAGCCTGGCCGGCGTGCTGGCGCAGCTGCCGCTGCTGGCCAACGCACGGCGCGGTGACAGCAACGGCAAGGGTCGCGTGCGTGTGGCCGGCGATGCCGAACTGGCGCGACGCCTGCAGCAGCTGGCCAAGGGCTTCGACCCGGACTGGCAGCAGCCCTTCGTCAGCGTATTCGGCGAGGTACTGGGCGTGCAGGTTGCCAACACCCTGCGCAACGGCCTGCAGCACGCGCGCCAGGGCGCGATCGATCTGGCCCACAGCGCCGCCGAGTTCATCACCGAGGAATCGCGCGATGTGGTGCCGCGTGCCGAGCTGGACGCCTTCCACGATGACGTGGACGTGCTGCGCGATGACGTCGAGCGTCTGGGTGCACGCGTGCAGCGCCTGCGGGGTGCCGCATGAAGGCCGTGCTGCGCGCCAGCCGCATCGGCCGGGTGATCCTGCGTTACCGCCTCGACGACCTGCTGCAGGGCACACCGGCCGAGCGCTGGTTGCGCCTGGCCAAGCCGTTCGTGCCGCGGGCCTCGGCCGACATCGCCGCACAGTCGCGCGGTGCACGCCTGCGCCTGGCGCTGCAGGACCTCGGCCCGATCTTCGTCAAGTTCGGCCAGATCCTGTCCACCCGCCGCGACCTGGTGCCACCGGACGTGGCCAATGAACTGACCCTGCTGCAGGACCGGGTCAAGCCGTTCGATGGCGAGACCGCGCGCCGCATCGTCGAGGACGCGCTCGGCCTGCCGGTCAGTGCGGCCTTCGCCAGCTTCGACACCGAACCGCTGGCCTCGGCCTCGATCGCGCAGGTGCACGCGGCGACGCTGGCCGATGGCCGCCAGGTGGTGGTCAAGGTACTTCGCCCGGGCATCGAGAAGCAGATCGACGCCGACATCGCCCTGCTCAATTCGCTGGCCGCGCTGGTCGAGCGCACCCATCCACGCGCCGACAAGATCCGTCCGCGCGAAGTGGTGGCCGAGGTCGAGAACACCCTGTCCGCCGAGCTGGACCTGCAGCGCGAAGGCGCCAATGCCAGCGTGCTGCGCCGCTTCTGGGAAAACAGCGACGACCTGTACGTGCCGGAAGTGATCTGGAGCCATACGGCCGAGCGCGCACTGACCCTGGAGCGCGTGTGGGGCATTCCGTCCGACGACATCGCCGCGCTGGACAAGGCCGGCATCGACCGCAAGGCGCTGGCCGCCAAGGGCGTGCGGGTGTTCTACACCCAGGTGTTCCGCGACAACTTCTTCCATGCCGATGCGCATGCCGGCAACATCTGGGTCGACACCGATCCGGCGCGTCGCGCCAACCCGCGCTTCATCGCGCTGGACTTCGGCATCATGGGCCAGCTCTCGCAGGAAGATCAGTACTACCTGGCCGAGAACTTCATGGCCATCTTCAACCGTGACTACCGCCGCATTGCCGAACTGCACGTGCAGGCGCGCTGGATGCCGGACCACGTACGCATCGACGATCTGGAAGCGGCGGTGCGATCGGTCTGCGAACCTTACTTCACCCGGCCGCTGTCGCAGATCTCGCTGGCCGAAGTGCTGATGAAGCTGTTCCGCGTGGCGCAGCGTTACCAGCTGACCCTGCAGCCCCAGCTGATCCTGCTGCAGAAGACCCTGCTGAACATCGAAGGCGTCGGCCGCCAGCTGGACCCGCAGATCGACATCTGGGCGGTGGCCAAGCCGGTGCTGGCGAAGATCCTGCGCGAGCGCTACAGCCCGCGCCGGGTGGTACGCGAGATCGGCAAGCGCCTGCCGGAAATCATGACCCATGCCCCGGACATGCCGCGCCTGGTACACGCCTGGCTGACCCAGCAGGTGGAAGGCCGCCATGAACTGTCGATGCGGTCGCGCGACCTGGCCGCTCTGGACGCCAGCGTGCAGCGCCTGCAGAAGCGCGCGGTGGGGGCGATCACTGGCGTGGGCCTGCTGGCCATTGCCGCGCTCATGTACGTGCTGCAGCCGCCGGGCTGGTACTGGGGCGACCTGCCAATGTGGAGCTGGTTGTCCGGTGCGCTGGGCGCAGTGGCGCTGGCGCGCGCGTGGTGGAAGTAGGTCCCATGCTGCAAGCGCTCAAGGACGAACTGGCACGCTTCGGCACCGACAACGACGCCCGCGAGAGCGCGCGTGGCCGCCGCATGCTCAACATCACGCCGGACACGGGTGAATTCCTGTCCGTGCTGGTCCGCTTCGGCGCCGCGCGCAGGGTGCTGGAGATCGGCACCTCCAACGGCTATTCGACGCTGTGGCTGGCCGAGGCTGCCGCCACCATCGACGGCCACGTGATCACGCTGGAATACGCACAGGACAAGGCGGCGATGGCGCGTGACACCTTCGCGCGCAGTGGCTTGGCCGATCGCATCACGCTGGTTCACGACGATGCAGGGCCGTGGCTGGCACAGGCCGTCGATGCCAGCATTGACCTGCTGTTCCTCGATTCGGACCGCGGGCAGTACGCCGGCTGGTGGCCGCAGCTGCGCCGCGTGCTGCGGCCGGGGGGCCTGCTGGTGGTGGACAACGCCACCTCGCATGCGCAGGAAATGGAACCGCTGCGCGTGCTGCTGGACGCTGATCCGGACTTCAGCGTCAGCCTGGTGCCGGTTGGCAACGGCGAGCTGCTGGCCGTACGCAGCGCCTGACTGCAGCGTTGCCCGCGCCTGATCCGGCAGGGCCGGCCGCGCCTGATCTGGTAGTGCCGGCCGCTGGCCGGCAACCCCAGCAGCCAGACGACCCTGAGGCAGCCGGCCAGCGGCCGGCTCTACCCCATTCAGTGCCCAGCCCCGATAATCCCGCGGTGAGCACCGAACCCGATACCCTCGCCGCGGTCGAGACCGACACCGCGCCCCTGCAGTTGCTGCACCTGGATGAGCGCCTGGCCGTGGTCAACAAGCCTGCCGGGCTGATGGTCCACGACAGCAAGCTGGCCCGTGGCGAAGACGACTTCCTGGCCGACCGCCTGCGCGAGCAGCTGGGGCGGCCGATCTTCCTCGTGCACCGCCTGGACCGGGCCACCAGTGGCTGCCTGCTGCTGGCCTTCGACCGCGAGACCGCCAGCGCGCTGGGCAAGGCGTTGATGGGCGGCGAAGTGTTGAAGGACTACCTGACGGTCTGCCGGGGATGGCCGGCGGAACTGTCCTGGCGGGTGGACCATGATCTGGATGGCGGCCCGGGCAAGCCGGTGAAGAAGCCGGCGATCACCGACTTCCAGCGCTTGGCGACGGGCGAGCTGTCGGTGCCGGTCGGTGAGTTCACCCGTTCGCGTTATGCACTGCTGCGCTGCCAGCCACAGACGGGGCGCTTCCGGCAGATCCGCCGGCACCTCAAGCACCTCTCGCACCACATGATTGGCGACACCAGCCATGGCGATGGCCGCCACAACCGCATCTTCCGCATGCAGGGCGTGCACCGCATGCTGCTGCACGCCGAGCGCCTGCGCTTCCCGCATCCGGAGGGCGGCGACGTGGATGTCAGGGCGCCGCTGGACCGTGAGTTCCAGAAGGCGCTGGACCTGTTTGGCTGGCAGGTGGACCTATAGACGGTAGTGCCGGCCGCTGGCCGGCACCTGCCTGATCCCAACCGTACGAGGTTGCCGGCCAGCGGCCGGCACTACCTCACTTTTTTTCCGGCTCGTTGACGATCGCCTCCAGATCCTTCTGCAGATCCGCGAACAGCGGCTGCATGCGCGCCTGGATGGCCACCATCACGTTCTGCATCAGCGCCGGGGTCTTGTCCAGCAGGCTCTGGCCGGCCGAACTCTCGTAGAACTCGGCCATCGCCAGCACGTCTTCCTTGCTGAACGTCTTCTTGTACAGGTCCACGTACATCGGCCGCAGCTGCTGCCAGGACAGGGCCTGGCGCAGGGTCTGGCTGGTCCGCGCCTGGATACGCTTCAGCTGTTCCTGCTGCTGGGCGTTGAGCTGGCGCTGTGCGGCCACCTGCTGGAACTGCTGCTGCTGCATCGCCTCGATCTGCGGCAGCATGGTGTCGATCATGCTCTGCGCCCGTGACGCGGACAGCAGGCGGTTGATGTCGCCATCGGTCGGTGGCGCGGCCAGGGCCGGAACGCTGACCACGGCCAGCGCCAGCAGCAGGGCGGCGCGGCGCAGCAGGGACGGCAGGGCGGGTGTGGTGCGGGTCATGCGGGCTTCCTGCGGTACATGGGACGGCCAGCATACCCGCAGCCAAGGCGAAGGCGGCGTGTTCGGTACCTGATCGGCGGCATACGGCGCGCGATGCCGCACTCCGGCACGTGGCTGCCGCTACAATGCGCGGATGGGCAGTGGACCGGTCACCATCAGCGCGCAGCTTGAAATCCCCGACGGCGAGATCGTCGAGCGGTTCGTGCGTGCCAGCGGTGCCGGTGGCCAGAACGTCAACAAGGTCTCCACCGCGGTGGAACTACGTTTCGACGTGGCCAACTCGCCTTCGTTGCCCGAACCGTTGCGCGCGCGCCTGCTGGCGCGGCGTGACCGGCGCATGACCGGCGAAGGCGTGCTGGTCATCGATGCGCAACGTTTCCGGACCCAGGATCGCAATCGCGAGGATGCGCGCGAGCGGCTGGCGGCCTTCATCCAGGCCGGGCTGAGCGTGCCCAAGCCGCGCAAGGCCACCAAGCCGACCCTCGGGTCGAAACTGCGTCGTCTGGACGCCAAACGCGGGCGCGCGCAGATCAAGCGCGGTCGCTCATCACGTGACTGGGAGTGATTGCTTGAACAACCCGACTTCGTTGCTGCCGGCCGTGCCGCCGCAGATGCCGCAGGTCAAACCCAACGCCTTCCTGCGCTGGCTGGCGCGCTGCACCCTGCGCATGGGCGGCTGGAAGGTGACCGGCACCCTGCCTGACATCCCCAGGCTGGTCTTCATCATCGCCCCGCATTCGTCCAACTGGGATGGGCTGTGGGGCATGGCGGCCAAGATCGCGCTGGGCATGAAGGTGAAGGTACTGGGCAAGGCGTCGCTGTTCTGGTGGCCGCTGGGCCCGCTGCTGCACAGGCTGGGCGTGATCCCGCTCGATCGCAGCTCGCCGCAGGGCACCGTCGGACAGGCCGTGGACCTGCTGCGCGACAACGAGAAGATGTGGTTCGCCATCACCCCCGAGGGCACCCGCAAGGCGGTGAAGGACTGGAAGGCCGGCTTCCTGAAGATCGCCCGGATGGCTGACGTGCCGATCCTTGCCGCGTACTTCCACTACCCGGAAAAGACCATCGGTATCGGCCCGCTGTTCACGCCCAGTGGTGATGACGCTGCCGACATGGCCGCGATCCGCGAGTTCTACCGGCCCTGGATCGGCAAGACCCGCGGTACGGTCTGAGCCTGCCGCAGGCCGCTGCATAGACGCCACGTCCGGCACATGCCGGGCGAGCGCGACAGGAGTAGGGTGGAGGGCTGGTATCCCGTACCGTCTGCCCAAGGAGTGTTTTACATGTCGCGTACCGTAGTCCTGGCCGCCGCCATCAGCCTGGCGTTGGCGGCCTGTTCCGGCAAGGAGTCCACCCCCGTGTCCGATGCCCAGAAGACCCCGGCCCAGCAGCCGGCCGAAGCCTCCACCAACCCTCTGCTGAGTGCGAGCACGCTGCCGTTCCAGGCGCCGCCGTTCGACAAGATCAAGGACAGCGACTACCTGCCGGCGTTCGAAGAGGGGATGCGCCAGCACCTGGCCGACGTGCGCAAGATCGCCGACAGCAGCGAGCCGGCCACCTTCGACAACACCATCGTGGCGATGGAGCGCAGCGGCGAGACGCTGAACCGCGTCTCGCGCATCTTCTTCGGCCTGGTCCAGGCCGATACCAACGATGCACGACAGAAGATCCAGGAAGAAGTGGCGCCAAAGCTGGCTGCGCACCAGGACGAGATCAATCTCGATCCGAAGCTGTTCGCTCGCGTGAAGTCGATCTATGACCAGCGCGACACGCTGGAATTGGATCCGGTGCAGAAGCGCCTGGTCGAGCACTACTACGACGGCCTGGTGCGCGCCGGTGCGCAGCTGTCCGACGCTGACAAGGCGACCCTGCGCAAGCTCAACGTGGAAGAGACCACCCTCTCCACCCAGTTCCATACCCGCCTGGTGGCCGCCACCGCCGCTGCGGCCGTCGTCGTCGACGACAAGGCCAAGCTGGCCGGCCTGGACGAGGATGCGATCAACAACGCCGCGGCCGCCGCCAAGGAACGCAAGCTGGACGGCAAGTTCCTGCTGCCGCTGCAGAACACCACCCAGCAGCCGGTGCTCGGCTCGCTGAGCGATCGCGACCAGCGCGCCGCCGTGCTGAAGGCCTCGGAGACCCGCGCCGAGCGCGGTGATGCCAACGACACCCGGCAGACCGTGCAGCGCCTGGCCCAGCTGCGTGCGCAGAAGGCCAAGCTGCTCGGCTTCGAGACCTTCGCCGACTACCAGCTGGGCGACCAGATGGCCAAGACCCCGGCTGCGGCACTCAAGCTGCTGACCGACACCGTGCCGGCCGCCACCGCCAAGGCGCGCGCCGAAGCCGGCGAGATCCAGAAGGTGATCGACGCGCAGAAGGGTGGTTTCCAGGTCGCCGCTTCGGACTGGGACTTCTACGCCGAGCAGGTGCGCAAGGCCAAGTACGATCTGGACGAATCGCAGATCAAGCCGTACTTCGAACTGGACAACGTGCTGCAGAACGGCGTCTTCTACGCCGCCACCCAGCTGTACGGCATCACCTTCAAGCCGCGTACCGACATTCCGACCTACAACCCGGACATGAAGGTGTACGAAGTGTTCGACAAGGACGGCACCTCGCTGGCGCTGTTCTACACCGACTACTTCAAGCGTGACAGCAAGTCCGGCGGCGCCTGGATGGACGTGTTCGTCGAACAGGACGGCCTGACCGGTGCCAAGCCGGTGGTCTACAACGTCTGCAACTTCACCAAGCCGGCCGCCGGCCAGCCTGCGCTGATCAGCTTCGACGACGTCACCACCATGTTCCATGAGTTCGGCCATGCGCTGCACGGCATGTTCTCGAACGTGAAGTACCCGTCGATTGCCGGCACCGCCACCTCGCGTGATTTCGTCGAGTTCCCGTCGCAGTTCAACGAGCACTGGGCGCTGGATCCGAAGGTGTTCGCCAACTACGCCAAGCACTACAAGACCGGCGAGGCGATGCCGCAGGAACTGGTCGACAAGATCCTCAAGGCGCGCAGCTTCAACCAGGGCTATGCGACCACCGAGTACCTGTCTGCCGCGCTGCTGGACCTGGCCTGGCACACCCAGAAGGCCGACGCGCCGCTGCAGGATGTCGGCGCCTTTGAAGCCAGCGCGCTGAAGAAGTTCAAGGTCGACCTGCCGCAGGTGCCGCCGCGCTACCGCACCACCTACTTCGACCACATCTGGGGTGGCGGTTACTCGGCCGGCTACTACGCCTACTTCTGGGCCGAAGTGCTCGACCATGACGCCTACCAGTGGTTCACCGAGCACGGTGGCCTGACGGCGGCCAACGGCCAGGAGTTCCGCGACAAGATCCTCTCGCGCGGCAACAGCGTGGAGCTGTCGACCCTGTACCGCGATTTCCGCGGCAAGGACCCGTCGGTGGAACCTTTGCTGAAGTTCCGCGGGCTGAAGTAAGAAATCGAAAACGGCGGGGGAAACCCCGCCGTTTTTCTTTGTGTAGAGCCGAGCCCATGCTCGGCTGGCTTTTTCTGGAGACGCAGCCGAGCATGGGCTCGGCTCTACACAAGCGGATCACGTCCCCACGTGCACCCGGTTGGCCTGCTCGGCCAACCCGAGGTGATCGAGCGCGATATCCAACGCCAGCACATAGCTCTGCGCGCCATAGCCGGCGGCGATGCCCAAGCGCTGGCCGACACCGGCCGGCAGGCAGGGCTCGGCCACCGCGCCGTCGTCGTGGACCTCCACGTAGGCATTGTGCAGGTAGGGCAGCAGGCGCTGCAGGCGCAGGCTGTTGGCGCACGCACCCGGGTCAAGCAGTGTCACTTCGCCACGGCTGTGATCGGCCACGCGCAGCGCATCCAGCAGTTCCTGCTCCGAACCGCAGGCACGGATCGCCACGCTGGTGCCGGCATCGATCGCGCGATGCACCAGCGACTTCAGGACCGGCGCCGGCAGTGGCATTGCCGTGCGGATCAAGGCGCCGGCGGCTTCCGGGCCGCGGATGATGAAGATCGACATGGCTCAGCCCTCCTGCGCCAGGCGACGGCCGACGATGGCCAGCGACAGCGGATAGCCGGCCTGCTGGCTGCGCTGGTCGACCACTACCGCGGCGGGGCCGTGCTGCAGGCGCAGCCGCGCATCCAGGCCGGGCTCGCTGGGCGACTGCAGCTCGATGTACTGCGCCGGCAGCCGTTCCAGCGCCGCCTGCAGTGCGCCACCCTCGGCCTGCCATTGCGCTTCGTCGGCCACGCCGACATCCAGCAGCACCCAGTCGGCCGAACGCGCCTGCGGCTGGCACAGGCACTGGCGCACTTCGGACAGGCTGGCGCAGTCGCTGCACAGCACGCGATGGCCGGCCAACTGTGCCGGCAGTTGGGGACGCGGTGCCGACGAAGAGGCGTGGCGGATCACCAGGAGGGTCATACAACACCTTGCGGAATGCGCCCTGCGGCGCGGTGGGCACACGATGCACGTGCTGGCCGTAAAGGTGCGATGCTCGTGGCCGGGTGCGCGCGTAAAACCTGCGTAACCCTTCCTGTAGAGCCGAGCCTGCGCTCGGCTGGCGTGCACCGACACTCGAAGAGCAGCCGAGCGCGGGCTCGGCTCTACAACAAGCCGGCGCGGGAACCTCTCCCGCCCGAGTGTGGTCTGATGCAGTGACCACCCACCCGGAGCCTGTCATGGATGCTGTTGCCCGTCCTCCCCTTCCCGAACGCGCGCTGCTCTGGCTGAAGAAGGAAGCATTGCCGCTGCTGGTGATGCTCGGCCTGCTCGCCGCCGCCCGCGATACCCTGGCCAACCACTACGTGGTGCCCAGTGGCTCGATGCAGCCAACCCTGCAGCCCGGCGACCGGGTAGTGGTGGACATGCGTGCCTATGGCCTGCGCCTGCCGTTCACCGGCAGGGAACTGATGTCCACCGGCGTTCCGCAGCGTGGTGAAGTGGCGGTGTTCGATTCACCGGCCGACGGCACCCGGCTGATCAAGCGCGTGGCGGCGGTGGCCGGTGACCATGTGCAGCTGCACGAAGGGCACCTGAGCATCAACGGCCAGCCGCTGCAGACCGCCGACCTGCAGGACGTGGAAGCCTTCGGCGAGCGCCGAGCCCGCCTCGATCTGGACATGGGCGGTGGCCCGGACATTGACGATCTGGTGGTGCCGGCCGGCAAGCTGCTGGTGCTGGGAGACCACCGTGGCAACAGCTTCGATGGCCGCTTCTTCGGCTTCGTCGATGCGGACAAGGTCTACGGCCGGGCGGTGGCTGTGTATTACCGCCGCGGTGACGGTTTCGAGTGGCAACGCCTGTAAGCTGAATTGATACTTCCTATATATCAATCCTGATCTATCAGGTTATGGATCGACTGGATCGACGGGCCTAGTCTGAGGCCCGTTCCCTCCCACGCCCGGCCGTCCCCACCGGCCCTTCGATTCCATGACTGGCGAAACTGCGGCGGCCGTTGAAGGCCGTCCCTCCACTCTCGATACCGGCACCGACACCCGCATCCAGCAGGGCACCCCGGCCTTCCGCCGCACCGCGTTGGCACTGTTCCTGGCCGGCTTCTCCACCTTCGGCCTGCTGTACACCGTGCAGCCGCTGCTGCCCGAGTTCAGCCGCCACTTCGGAGTGTCGGCCGCAGGCAGCGCGATGTCGTTGTCGCTGACCACCGGCACGCTGGCGGTGGCGATGCTGTTGGCCGGCCTGCTGTCCGATGCGGTCGGCCGTCGCCCGTTGATGATCGTTGCGCTGTTGGCGTCTGCCATGCTGTCGCTGAGCACGGCGCTGGTGGACGACTGGACCACGCTGCTGGTGCTGCGCACCCTGCTTGGCCTGGCGCTGAGCGGCGTGCCGGCAGTGGCGATGACCTACCTGGTCGAGGAAATGGACAGCCGCGCGCTGGGCCTGGCGATGGGCCTGTACATCGGCGGCAACGCCATCGGTGGCATGAGCGGGCGCCTGCTGGCCGGCATCATCGCCGATCACTGGGGCTGGCGCTGGGGCATCGGCGTGGTCTCGATCATCGCCATCGCCAGTACCGTGCTGCTGTGGCTGCAGCTGCCGCCGTCGCGCCATTTCCATCCCCGCCGCGATGGCCTGCGCGAGTTGCCGTCGCGCTGGCGCCTGTTGTTCGCCGACCCGGGCCTGCCGTGGCTGTTCGCCACCTCGTTCGTGCTGATGGGCGTGTTCGTCACCCTCTACAACTACCTGGGCTATCACCTGCTGGCGCCGCCGTACCACCTCAGCCAGACCGTGGTCGGGCTGATCTTCAGCGTGTACCTGGTGGGCACCTTCAGTTCGGCGTGGATGGGCCAGCAGGCTACGCGGTACGGGCGCGGCCGCATCCTGTCGATCTCGTTCGCGCTGATCGGCGCCGGCATCGCGCTGCTGGCGATGCCGTGGCTGAGCACGATGGCACTGGGCATCGCGCTGGTCACGTTCGGCTTCTTCGGTGGCCACTCGGTGGCCAGCAGCTGGGTCGGCAGCCGTGCCGGTACGATGCGCGCGGAAGCGTCGGCGCTGTACCTGTTCGCCTACTACCTGGGCTCCAGCGTGCTGGGCGGGGTCGGCGGCCTGGCCTACGCGGCCTGGGACTGGTGGGGCGTGTGTGCGTTCGCCGCGGTGTTGACCCTGATTGGTGGTGGCATCGTCTGGGCGCTGCAGCACCGCGCCCCGCAGCCGGTGACCGCGTGACCCAACGCACGGTAGTGCCGGCCGCTGGCCGGCAACCACGGTGTAGCGGCTTTGCCGAGGTAGAGTCGACTGTCAGTCGACTGCTCTTCCATCAGATCGCGAAAACCCGCGCTGCGCGCGATAGTCGACTAACAGTCGACTCTACCGGCGAACGCCCCGCGCAGCAGCCCGGCGAAGTTTCGGATCAGCGGCGTCACCCGTTCGCGATGCCACGCCAGCTGCACTTCCGAATGCGCGCCAGCATCGGCCAACGCCACGAAGCGCGATCCTTCCACCCGGATGTGATCGCACGACGACGGCAGGATCGCCGCACCCAGGCCCGCAGCGGCCAGGCTGATCAACGTCGATGCTTCACCGGCTTCCTGCACGATGCGCGGCGTGAAGCCCGCCGCCGCACACAACGCGATCATGTGGTCGTGGATGCCCGCGCCCGCGCTGCGCCGGAATGCCACGAACGGCTCCTGCGCGAAGTCGCGCAACGACACCGTGCCCTGCTTCGACAGCCTGCGCAGGGCAGGGTGGTCGGCATGCACGATCAGCGCCAGCGGATCGACGAACAGGCTGTGTGCCACCAGTTCCGGCGGCAACGCACGCTTGCGGATGATGCCCACGTCCAGTGAACCATCGAGCAGCGCGTCGATCTGCTGCAGCGTATTCATCTCGCTCAGCTGTAGCCGCACCTGCGGATACTGCTGGCGGTAATGCAGGATCGAACGCGGGATCTGTGGCGACAGCGGCGTGGCCCGGGTCAGGCCGATATGCAGTTCACCCTGCTCGCCGCGCTGCGCACGCTGCACCTCGTCCACCGCGGTTTCCACCTGCTGCACGATTGCGCGCGCGCGTTCCTGCAGCAGCTCCCCAGCAGGCGTCAGCTGCACGCGGCGATGGCTTCGCACGAACAGGCGCGCGCCGATCAGTTCCTCCAGCTGCCGGATCTGCTGGCTGAGCGGCGGCTGTGACATGCCCAGGCGCTCGGCCGCCTGGCCGAAGTGCAGCGTATCGGCAACAGCGAGGAAGTAGCGCAGGTGGCGCAGTTCGATGGACATGGGGCCAGTTTATTCATCGTCAGCCGGAAATGAATCAGAGATGGGATCCGATCCCGTGCCGACCAACGGTCGGCACCCACCAACAGCAGCTGGCACCAACAGCAGCGACCAACTGTCGAAGGCGGGGTGGGTCCGGTTGCGGGGGTGTGAGCGGCATGGATGCCGCGACCAAGCCCCCAGGGTGAAGTGACCCCCGAGACTTGGACAGGGGTCAGGCGGCCGATTGGGCCTGTTGGGCCTGCTCCCGGTACTGTACCGGGAGCAGGCCCTTCAATTTCAATTTGATGCGCTCCTGGTTT
>NZ_JBSRQL010000034.1:0-15627 GCF_054083135.1 Stenotrophomonas maltophilia group sp. LNF247 | reverse complement strand
GGGCCGGCAACCCGATGGCGTTACATCGCCCGGTAGATCCACGCCATGCGTGGATACCCCCTGCGAGGAGCAGCGGTGCCAACCAAGGTTGGCCGCCACCAACAGCAGGCCCACACAGCAATCGGTTGCCGGCCAGCGGCCGGCACTACCAGGGGCAGGTCACGCATAAAAAGACGGCGCCCTGCGGGCGCCGTCCTCATCCACTCGCTTGGCAGACCCTGATCAGGCGGCCCGCGGGACCTCGTGTGCTTCCTGCTGGCGGAAGACCGACACCGCTTCAGTCAGCGTCCCAGCCTGCGACTGCAGCTCACGTGCGGCAGCGGTGGCCTCCTCCACCAGCGCCGCGTTCTGCTGCGTGGCCTGATCCATCTGCACCACGGTCTGGTTGATCTGCTCGATGCCAACCGACTGCTCCTGAGAGGCCGCCGAAATCTCGTGCATCAGGTGGCTGACATTCTCAACGCCACCGACAATGCCCTGCATCCGCTGGCCCGCATCGGCCACCAGCTGGGCACCTTCGCCCACCTGGCGACCCGCCTCATCGATCAGCTTCTTGATTTCCTGTGCGGCGGCGGCGGAGCGCTGCGCCAGCACGCGCACCTCGCTGGCCACCACCGCGAAGCCGCGGCCCTGCTCGCCGGCACGGGCGGCCTCCACTGCCGCGTTGAGCGCGAGGATATTGGTCTGGAAGGCGATGCCATCGATCACGCCAGTGATGTCGCCGATCCGCTTCGAGGCTCCCTCGATCGCCTGCATGGTGTCGACGACCCGCTGCATGGCGACGTTGCCGTCGCTGGCGGCGCTCTGGGTGGTGATTGCCAGCTGGCTCGCCTCGCGCGCATGGGCAGCGTTCTGGCGCACGGTGGCGGTCAGCTCTTCCATCGAAGCGGCGGTTTCCTGCAGGTGCGCTGCCTGGCGCTCGCTGCGCTCGGACAGCGCGCCATTGCCCGCAGCGATTTCGCTCGCAGCGGTGCTGATCGAGGACGCGCACTGCTGGATACGGCCCACCATGCGCGCCAGCTGGCCGGCGGTGGCGTTGGCATCGCGCTGGATCGCGGCAAAGGCGCCGTGATACTCACCATGCATGCGTCGATCGAGGTCGCCGCTGGCCAGCGCCGAGAGCATCTGCCGCACCTCGTCAACCGTACTGCCCAACGTATCCAGCAACTGGTTGATGCCACCGGTGAGGCCATCGAGGAAGCTGGCACCTTCGGTTGCCTGCAGGCGCTGGTCGAGGTCGCCGGCGGCGGCGGCCGCGACGATGCCGGCGACGGCGTTCTCCAACGCGAGCTCATGGGTACGGTCATGCCACTCCACGGCGAAGCCCAGGCGCACGCCCTGTGCGTCGAAGACCGGAGTAACCACCTGTGCGAAGTGCACCGGGCCGATCTGTACCTTGCCGTTGTGGCTGACCTGCAGGCCATTGAGGATGGCGCGGATCCGGTCCGGGTTGGCGTGGAAGCGATGGATGCTGCTACCGACCAGGCGCTCGGCATCGAAATCGGGGAAGGCCTGGCGCAACGTTGCCTGCTGGTTACGCAGCAGGGCCACCACCGAGCGGTTCACGTAGCGGATCACGTGATCGTTGTCGGCAATCATCATCGCGGTGCGCGAGGCATCGAGGGCCTGGCGGATCTGCGCGTTCTCGGCGTGTGCCTCCGCTTCGCGTCCACGCTGGGCCTGCACATGGCGTGCGGTGTCGGCCAGCGCATGGGCCAGCGAACCTGGTGCGTAGGCGGTGGTGTCAGCATGTGCACCAAGATCGGCGCCGGTGGCGATGTCGCGCGCCAGCGCGGCCAGCCGGCGGGGACCGTGGCCGAGTGCTTCGGTCTGCTGGCGGAGCCGCAGTGCGACCTGGCCAAGGAACAGGGTCAGGCCGGCCAGCATCGCGGCCTGCAGCAGCGCCGGCCACAGCGCAGTACCGTCCAGCAGCGGTGCCAGCAGGGAGAGCGTACCGACGCCACCGGCCAGCCACACCGGAAGGCGATCACGGTGGCCCAGCAGCACGCCCAGCAGCAGGGCAATCGGCAATGCCGGTGACAGGCTGATGATCGCGCACAACACGGCCAGCTGCAGCGACAACAGCAACGCCAGACCGTTGCGGGCGACGGCCCGGCCCGCCTGGGGGCCGCCCAACCACGCGGCTGGCAATACGGCGACGGCCGCCAACGCGGCGGCTTGTGCCTGCGGCCCACGCAGCGCCAGCACCAGGGCAGCCATAGCCAATATCCCGCTGCCGATCAGCAGGCGGCGGTCAGCGCGGCGCGCGAGCTGCTGCAGATGCGGCAGGCGGGCGGTATCGGGGGGACGGGAGGATGCAACGGACATCGGCGACTCCTGGGTCAGCTAAAGACAACGGCCACGCCGCAACGCACGCAGCAGGGCGTGACGAGGGCGGGTGCCGGGAATTCGGGGAATGCGACGCGATCAGCGACGCGCAGACGGGGCACCGTGGCCACATCCTGTGGATGACGGTGCAGCAGAGCGGGCATGCGGACTTCCTTGCAGGACCAGACACACGCCGCAGGCCCGACCGGGTCCGCGTGCGGCGGGCGCAGGGGCCCGCAACTGATGTATCGGCCGCAACTGCGCGGAGTGAAGTGCGCGAACGCCGTGACTCAGCCGGCGTTGTCGTTGCTGAAGAAGTGCAGGATCACGTCTGCGATCTGTTCCGGGTTTTCCATGTGCAGGTGATGGTTGCCGGGAAACACCGCCAGCCGCCCGTTGCGCAGGTGCTGCAGGCGCTCGCTGCGCATCGGCTCGGGGTAGTAGGACTGCGCAGGCGTGGCATAGATTACCTGCGTCGGGCAGGCGATGGCCTGCAGCAGGTTGTCGATCTGGCCTTCGCTGAGGCGGATCGCGGTGGGCAGCATCAGCCGCGGATCGCTGCACCAGCGGTAGCCGCCCTCGACCGGTTCCACGCCCCGCTCGACCAGCAGCCGTGCGCATCCTTCGCTGAGCTGGTTGGTCATCATCCGCGCACGGATCGGCGCGGCCAGGTCAGGGAACACGCGCAACTGCTTGCGTGCCAGTCCCCGCGTGGCGTTTACATGTTCACGCAGACGGTTGGCCGTTTCTTCCTCGGGGCCACGCAGGCCGCCCAGTGCTTCGATCGCCACCAGCCGCTCGACGCGGTCGCTGACCGAGGCGGTGAGACTGGCGATGCCGGCGCCCATTGAATGACCGAGCAGGCTGAAGCGGTCCCAGCCCAGCGCGTCGGCGACATCGAGTACGTGGCAGATCGCGGCGGCCGTGGTGTAGCTGGCACCGGCCGGCAGGTGCGCGCTGTGGCCATGCCCGGGCAGGTCGATGGCCACCAGCTGCAACGGCGACAGGTGCGGCGCCAGCGGCACGAAGCTGGCCGCATTGTCGAGCCAGCCATGCAGGGCCAGCACGCGCGGGCCGTCGCCGTGATTGCGCAGGCCGGCGACGCGCGCGCCACCGACCTCCAGTTCAAACGGCTGCAGACTCATGCCAGCGAGGCCACGGCCAGCCGCGCCAGGGCGCGAGCGTGTTCCGGATCGGCGTTGAGGCAGGGGATGTAGCGCATCGTCGCGCCGCGCTCGGCCAGCGTCTCGGTGAAGCCCAGCGCCACTTCCTCCAGCGTTTCCAGGCAATCGGTGGCAAAGCCCGGGCAGACCACGTCGATCTGCTTCACGCCGGATTCGGCCAGCGCCCACAGGCTGGGCTCGGCATACGGCTGCAGCCAGCGCTCGCGGCCGAAGCGCGACTGGTAACCGATCTGCCAGTCGTCCCTGCCCAGGCCCAGTGCGTGGGCGATGGCCTGCGCGCTTGCCTCGCAGCGCTGCGGATACGGGTCGCCCGCGTCGGCCAGGCGCTGTGGGATGCCATGGAAGGAGAACATCAGTTTCCGGCCGCGACCGTGCTGCTCCCAGTAGCGGCGGATCGATCCGGCCACGGCCTCGACCCAGCCTGGATCGACCGAGTAATCGCGCACCAGGCTGACGGTTACGCCTGGGTTGCGGCGCTGCCACGCATCGACGCGGTCTTCGACCGAGGCGGTGGTGGTGGTGGAGTACTGCGGGTACAGGGGCAGCACCACGATGCGGCGCGCGCCGTCGGCTGCCAGGCGGTCGAGCTCGCTGGCCAGCGCCGGTTCGCCGTAACGCATCGCATGGCGCACTGTCAGGGTCGGCAACAGGGCCTGCATGGCCTGCGCCAGCTGGCGTGTATGCACCATCAGCGGTGAGCCGTCGGGCAGCCAGACCTGGGCGTACTTGGCCGCCGAACGACTGCTGCGCAGGGGCAGGATCAGTCCGCGCAGCAGCGGCTGCCACAGCAGTGGCGGGATCGCGACCACGCGGCGGTCGGACAGGAATTCGGCCAGGTAACGGCGTACGGCGGGGGCCGTCGGCGTCTCGGGCGTGCCTAGGTTGACCGCCAGCACGGCGGTATCGGGTGCGTCGAGCATGGGCGGTATTGTCGCCGATCCGGCGCCGTGCCGGGATGCAGGGTTCGGATTGCAGGCATAGCGCGCATCAATGTGAGCAGGGAACGCTCATTGGGGATTCATGACAACGCTACTAATTTCAGTCACTTGCTATATCTTCCTATGGACTGACTTCTGGAGCCTGCCATGCGTCGCCCGATCCAAGCCCTGCTGATCGCCGCCAGCCTGCTGTCCAGCCAGGCCATGGCCGGACCGCAGGAAGACCAGCGTGCGCGCAATGCCGTGCGCGTGCTTGCTGAAATCCAGGAAATCCCCGAACAGGGCATTCCGGACAAACTGCTCGACGAAGGCCGCGCGGTCATCGTCATTCCCGACACGATCAAGGCCGGTCTGGTCATTGGTGGTCGTCGTGGCCACGGCCTGATGTCGGTGCGCATGCCCAACGGCGCCTGGTCCAATCCGGTGTTCGTGAAGCTGACCGGCGGCAGCATCGGCTTCCAGGCCGGCGTGCAGTCCTCGGACGTGGTGCTGGTGTTCCGCAACGACCGCAGCCTGGACAACCTGGTCAATGGCAAGTTCACGCTGGGCGCCGATGCCGGTGTCGCCGCCGGCCCGGTCGGCCGCAATGCCGCCGCTGCCACCGACGGCCAGCTGAAGGCCGAGATCTGGTCCTGGTCGCGCGCGCGCGGCCTGTTTGCCGGCGTCGCGCTGGATGGTGCGGTGCTGCAGATCGATGATGCCGCCAATCTGGATGCCTACGGCAGCAACACCACGCCGCGCATGATCTTCGAAGGCCGCGCTGCCGGTTCGCCGTCGATGGATGTGGTGGCCTTCCGTGACCGCCTGGAAGAGGCCACCTACGCTGCACGCAGCAACCGCAGCGGCAACGGCAGCGCACCACGTCCGGCAGCGGCCCCGGCGGTTGCGCCGGCGCCTGTTCAGGCAGCACCGGCCGCCCCGGCGGAAGCCACCACGGCGCCGCTGCAGAACGTGCCGCAGACCCCGCCACCGCAGCAGCAGGGCTTCCAGCCGGTCAATGACGGCGAAATCCGCACGGAAACGCTGGGCGGGAACTGACTTTCGTCACGCGCGCCGGCTTACAGCCGGTGCGCTATGCTCGACAGCCTGATCACTAACGTAACGAGCGTCTTTATGGGCAGTTTCAGCATCTGGCATTGGTTGGTCGTGCTGGCCATCGTCCTGCTGGTGTTCGGCACCAAGCGCCTGACCAGTGGCGCCAAGGACCTCGGCTCGGCGGTCAAGGAATTCAAGAAGGGCATGCGCGACGACGACAAGCCGAACGCGCAGCTGGGCGACGAGTCGCGCAGCCAGGATGCCTCGCGCACCGTGCAGGACGAGCACGACCGCAACCCACGCTGATCCGGAGCGGTCGCGGTGTTCGATATCGGCTTCAGCGAACTGCTGGTGATTGCCGTGGTCGCTCTGGTGGTGCTCGGTCCCGAGCGCCTGCCCAAGGCGGCCCGCTTCGCCGGCCTGTGGGTGCGTCGTGCCCGCAACCAGTGGGATTCGGTGAAACAGGAACTGGAGCGCGAACTGCACGCCGAAGAGATCAAGCGGCAGATGCAGGACGTGCGCCAAGGCATGCAGGACACCGAGAACCAGCTGCGCGCCAGTGGCGAAGCGCTCCGTCGCCAGGCCCAGCAGGCGCGGCAGCAGGGCGACGATCTGGCGCAGGAAGTGCGAGCACCGGCGCAGGCCGATCTGCCGCCGCACATGATTGCCCAGCCCGGCGTGGACCCACCGGCCCAGGCTGGCGCCGTTGCCGGGGCGGCTGCAGACGCGCCCGCTGAAGCAGCCGCGACACCGCCGCCGCAGAGCACGGAGCGCCAGCCATGAGTGAACAGGATTTCGGCGAAAGCTCGCTGGTCGAGCATCTGGTGGAACTGCGCGGCCGCCTGGTGCGCGCATTGCTGGGCCTGGGCGTGGTGCTGCTGGCGCTGCTGCCGTTTACCCAGAAGCTGTACAACGCACTGGCCGAACCGCTGGTGTCGCAGCTGCCGAACGGGCAGACGATGATCGCCACCAACCCGGCCGGCGCCTTCTTCGCCCCGCTGAAGCTGACCTTCTTCGTCGCCCTGTTCGTGGCGGTGCCGTGGCTGCTGTACCAGTTGTGGGCGTTTGTTGCCCCGGGCCTGTACGCGCGTGAGAAACGCCTGGCCGTACCGCTGCTGGTGTCGTCGGTGCTGCTGTTCTACATCGGCTGCGCCTTCGCCTACTTCCTGGTGCTGCCGGCGGTGTTCCACTTCCTCACCACCTTCAGCCCGGACGTGATCGCGATCACCCCGGATGCGAACGCCTACCTGGATTTCGTGCTGGCGATCTTCTTCGCCTTCGGCGGCAGCTTCGAACTGCCGGTGGCGATGGTGATCCTGGTGCTGCTGGGCTGGGTGACGCCGCAGCAGTTCAAGGAAGGCCGTGGCTACGCAATCGTCGGCATCTTCGTGGTAGCCGCAGTGCTGACTCCGCCGGACGTGGTCTCGCAGCTGATGCTGGCGATCCCGATGTGCCTGCTGTACGAGCTGGGCATCCACGCCGCGCGCTGGCTGGTGCCGTCGTCGGTAGTGAAGAAACCCGCCGCGTGATGCGGTAGCGCCGGGCCATGCCCGGCGTGCGGGGTGCGATGTGATGCCACCGCCGGGCATGGCCCGGCGCTCCCGGTGGGACCGGTCAGGCGTGGAACACGTCGCTCGAGGTCGGCGTGGTCGGGATCGGCGGCGCTGCACGGCTGCCGCGATGCACGAACATCTGCTTCCACGCGGCGTAGACCGCACCGACGTACAGCGGCATCAGCACCGTGGTCAGTACCAGCTGGGCGATGAAGGCCGCAGCCAGCGGACCACCGATCAGCATTGCGATCTGGATCACGATCACGAACAGGATGTACATGCAGAACGCGGCGATCAGGCCGAGTGCGGCGAACACGATCATCGCGCCGATGTTTTCGATGCAGCCCTGCAGGCTCAGGCGCAGCGCATGCATGCCGCTCTGCTTGTCGAACACCACCAGCGCCGGCTGGGTGAACATCGCCAGCGACAGCGCCACCGCGCTCAGGAACACCAGCAGCATCCACAGCGCAATGCGCTTTGCCGGCAGGTTGGCGACCAGCGCGGCGGCATCGTCCGGCTTGATCTGCTGGCCACTGCGGCTGATCTCTTCCATCTTGGTCATGACCTCGCTGAAGGCGGTGAAGCCCTCGCGACCGATCATCATGAACAGCAGCGCGCCCAGCAGCAGTACCGCCAGCACCTGGATCGCCAGCGGCACCAGCAGGTGGCTGACGCGGTGGTCGCGGATCGGCTGCAGCAAGTGCGAGGCCAGGCCCGGGCGGCCTTCGTCGATCTCGCCCACGGCGTAGAGCATGCCGCCGAACATGATCGGCGAGATGGCCAGGGTCATCAGCTGCACGGCCATGCCTGCCGCGCCGGGAATCAGCGTGGACAACAGGGTGACCAGCCAGCTCACCAGCAGCCAGGCCAGGCCGATCCGGGCCAGCTGCAGCGGCGCACGCCGGTACAGGGAGAACGTATCCAGCAACCACTGGGCGCCCGCCGAAGCCGGCAGCTTGCGAATCTCTTTCATGGACATCCGGGAGGGACAGGAGGGGCCGGGCGGCTGCCCGTGCCGCCGATTATCCCTGTTTTGCCGTCGGCTGGGCTGAAGACAGCCGCGCCTGGCGCACGAAACGGCGCAACAGCTGGCGGGCCAGCGGCGCGGCGCTGACTGCGCGCTCGATGGTGCGGGCGCAGCCGCCGTGGCGACCGATGCAGTCGGCGCGGGCACGCACGTAGCCGCGCATGTGGTGGGTGGCGAATTCCGGATGGAACTGCACCCCCCAGGCGTGGCGGCCCCAGCGGAATGCATGGCAGCCATCCAGCGGCGAGCGTGCCAGCACCTGGGCACCCTCGGGCGCACGCAGCACGGTCTGCAGGTGGGTGGCGTGGGCGGCGAAATGCTGCGGCAGGCCCTGGAACAACGGGTCCTGTGCCGCCTGCGGCTGCAGTTCCAGTTCGATCGTGCCGGACTCGCGGCCAGCCGGGTTGTAGGCCACCTCGCCCCCCAGCGCATGGGCCAGCAACTGATGGCCATAGCAGATGCCGAACACTGGCAGACCGGCGTGGGCAGTCTGGCGCAGCCATGCGGCGCTGCGCTCGCTCCAGTCGGCGTGGTCGGTGACGAAGGCGGCCGAGCCGGTCACCAGCACGCCAGCAAAGGCATGCGGATCGGGCAGGGCATCACCGTGTTCGACATCGACCACCACCGTCTCGTGTTCTTCCAGTCCGGCGGCGACGCGGATCCAGTGTGGAAAGCGCCCATAGCGGCGCAGCGGCGGCACCGGTCGGCCGGTTTCAACGATCAGGAACGGGGCTGGATTCATCCGGGGGCGGCAGTACTGACAGGACTTCCTCGATTGTAGTCAGCCCCTGCGCCACCTTTTCAAGCCCGGCCTGGCGCAGGGTCCGCAGCCCTTCAGCACGTGCGGCACGGCTGAAACCGGCCAGATCCATGTCGGCGCGGATCTGCCCGCGCAGCCGCGAGCCCAATGGCAGCAACTCATACAGGCCGATGCGGCCAAGGAATCCGGTGCGCCGGCACTCCAGGCAGCCAACCGGCCGACAGGGCGTGGCGGCATCTGGATATGCGCCATCGCTATCAGCCAGCACCGCCCAGTCGGCAGCACCAAGGGTGTGCGGCTGCTTGCAGTGCGGGCACAGCGTGCGCACCAGGCGCTGGGCGAGGATGCCGTTGAGGGTGCTGGCGAGCAGGTAGTGCGGCACGCCCAGGTCGAGCAGGCGGGTGACCGCCGAGGGCGCGTCGTTGGTATGCAGGGTGGACAGCACCAGGTGGCCGGTCAGCGAGGCCTGGACCGCCATCTGCGCGGTCTCCAGGTCGCGGATCTCGCCGATCATGATGATGTCCGGGTCCTGCCGCAGCAGGGTGCGCACGCCGCTGGCGAAGTCCAGGTCGATGTTGGCCTGCACCTGCATCTGGTTGAACTCCGGCGCGATCATCTCGATCGGGTCCTCCACCGTGCACACGTTCACGTCCGGCGTGGCCAGCCGCTTCAGCGTGGAATACAGGGTGGTGGTCTTGCCCGAGCCGGTTGGACCGGTGACCAGCACGATGCCGTGCGGCCGCTCGACCAGCGCATTCCAGCCGGCGACCTCCTGCGGGCTGAAACCGAGCTGGTCGATGCTCTTGAACGCGGCATCCGGGTCGAAGATGCGCATCACGCACTTCTCGCCGAAGGCGGTGGGCATGGTCGACAGGCGCATCTCGACCTCGCGGCCACCCGGCGAGCGGGTCTTGATGCGGCCATCCTGCGGGCGCCGCCGCTCGGCCAGGTCCATGCGGCCGAGCACCTTGATACGGCTGACCACCGCGGTCATCACCGCTGGCGGCACCTCGAACACCTTGTGCAGCACGCCGTCGATGCGGAAGCGCATGCGGCCCATCTCGCGACGCGGCTCCAGATGGATGTCCGAGGCGCGCTGTTCGTAGGCGTACTGCAGCAGCCAGTCGACGATGTGCACGATGTGCTGGTCGTCGGCATTGACGTCGCCGGTGCGGCCCAGCTCGACCAGCTGCTCGAAGCTGGGCAGCGTGGTGTTGGCCTCGCCACGCACGTCGCCACGGGCGCCGCGCACCGAGCGGGTCACCCCGTAGAACTCCATGGTGTAGCGGTGCAGGTCCAGCGGGTTGACCACCGCCAGTTCGATGCGGCGGCGGGTCAGGTGCTGCAGGTCGCGGCGCCATTCCTGCACCAGCGGCTCGCTGGTGGCCACCAGCACGCGCTCGGCGTCCACCGCCAGCGGCAGGAAGCGGTGGCGGCGGGCGTAGGCGTGGGAGACCAGCGCGGTGACCGCGGCGACGTCGACCCGGGTCGGGTCGATGCGCAGGTAGCGGCTGCCGGTGCGCTGCGCCAGCCACTCGGTCAGGCGTTCCAGGGTCAGTTCGCCGCCGCCCGTGGCGGCCAGCTTGAGGTTGGACAGCAGTACCAGCGGATGCACTTCACTGGCGTTGCGCGCGCCCTGTGCGGAAAATCGCATGCGCTCGCGGTCCTGCTCGGCCACGAGCCCATCGGCGGTCAGGGCCGCGGCAATCTGCTCGAAATGCAGCCGTCCCCAGGGCAGCGGGACGCCGCCCGCCTCGCCGGGCGTGCCTGCCGGCAGCCGATGTTCCATCTGCCTGCTCCTCCCGGGTACGGAATGCCCCGCAGGTCGGCCGTTATACTAGCGCACCCCCTTGCCGGCCAAGACTCGTACGCATGTCCGCGACCCCGACCGTTCCGATCACCTTCCAGGGCCTGATCCAGACCCTGAACCAGTTCTGGGCCCAGCAGGGCTGCGTGCTCATCCAGCCGCTCGACCTGGAGGTGGGCGCCGGTACCTTCCACCCGGCCACCTTCCTGCGTGCGATCGGTCCGGAAGGCTGGAATGCGGCCTACGTGCAGCCGTCGCGGCGCCCGACCGATGGCCGTTACGGTGAGAACCCGAACCGCCTGCAGCGCTACTACCAGTACCAGGTGGCGATGAAGCCGGCGCCGGACAACATCCAGCAGCTGTACCTGGATTCGCTGAAGGCACTGGGCATCGATCCGCTGGTGCACGACCTGCGCTTCGTCGAGGACAACTGGGAATCGCCGACGCTGGGCGCGTGGGGCCTGGGCTGGGAAGTCTGGCTCAACGGCATGGAAGTGACCCAGTTCACCTACTTCCAGCAGGCCGGTGGCCTGGAATGCCGCCCGGTTCTGGGCGAGATCACCTATGGTCTCGAGCGCCTGTGCATGTACCTGCAGAACTGCGACAACGTCTACGACCTGGTCTGGACCTACGGCCCGGACGGCCAGCCGGTGACCTACGGCGACGTCTACCACCAGAACGAGGTGGAGCAGAGCACCTACAACTTCGAATACGCCGACGTGGAAGAAATGTTCCACCGTTTCGACGCCTGCGAGCGCGAAGCGCAGAAGCTGGTGGAAGTAGGCCTGCCGCTGCCGGCCTACGAGCAGGTGATGAAGGCCAGCCACACCTTCAACCTGCTCGATGCGCGCCGCGCGATCAGCGTGACCGAGCGCCAGCGCTACATCCTGCGGGTGCGCGCACTGGCCCAGGCGGTGGCCAAGGCGTATTACGAACAGCGCGAGAAGCTGGGCTTCCCGGGCGCGAAGAAGGCCTGAAGGCCGCGCTCTCCCCCTTACTCCGGGGCGCCGGACGCGTCGCGCGCTGCGCCCCCACCACAGGATTGAAACGATGAGCCAACTGTCCCCCCTGCTGATTGAACTGGGCACCGAAGAGTTGCCGGTCAAGGCGCTGCCGGGCCTGGCCCAGGCCTTCTTTGACGGTGTTGTCGAAGGCCTGCGCAAGCGTGGCATCGCGCTGGAACTGGGCGATGCGCGCCCGCTGTCCACCCCGCGCCGCCTGGCCGTGCTGCTGCCGGGCGTCGGCCTGGAACAGCCGGAACAGCACAGCGAAGTGCTGGGCCCGTACCTGAACATCGCGCTGGACGCCGAAGGCCAGCCGACCAAGGCCCTGCAGGGCTTCGCCGCCAAGGCCGGGATCGACTGGACCGCGCTGGAGAAGACCACCGACAACAAGGGTGAGCGCTTCGTGCACCGCGCAGTGACCCCGGGCGCGAGCACCGCCAGCCTGCTGCCGGAGATCCTGCGCGAGGCGATCGCGGCGATGCCGATTCCCAAGCCGATGCGCTGGGCCGATCACGCCTGGGGTTTCGCGCGCCCGGCGCACTGGCTGGTGCTGCTGCACGGTGCCACTGTGGTCGAGGCCGAACTGTTCGGCCTGCAGGCCGGCCGTGTCAGCCGTGGCCACCGCTTCCACCACGACCAGACCGTGTCGCTGGCACAGCCGCAGGACTACGTTGAAGCGCTGCGCGCCGCGTTCGTGCTGGTCGATCCGAGCGAGCGCCGCGCACGCATCGTCGCCGAGGTCGAAGCCGCCGCAGCCAAGGCCGGTGGCAGTGCCCGCATCACCGAGGACAACCTGGAGCAGGTGGTGAACCTGGTCGAATGGCCGTCGGCAGTGCTGTGCAGCTTCGAGCCCGCGTTCCTGGCGGTGCCGCAGGAAGCGCTGATCGAGACGATGGAAATCAACCAGAAGTTCTTCCCCGTGCTGGATGCGGCCGGCACGCTGACCGAGAAGTTCATCGGCATTGCCAACATCGAGTCGAAGAACGTGGCCGAAGTGGCCAAGGGCTACGAGCGGGTGATCCGCCCGCGCTTCGCCGATGCCAAGTTCTTCTTCGACGAGGATCTGAAGCAGGGCCTGGTGTCGATGGGTGAGGGCCTGAAGACGGTGACCTACCAGGCCAAGCTGGGCAGCGTGGCCGACAAGGTGGCGCGCGTGGCCGCACTGGCCGAAGTGATCGCAGCCCAGGTCGGTGCCGATCCGGCGCAGGCCAAGCGGGCTGCGGAGCTGGCCAAGAACGACCTGCAGTCGCGCATGGTCAACGAATTCCCGGAACTGCAGGGCATCGCCGGCCGCCACTACGCCGTGGCAGGTGGTGAATCGGCCGAGGTTGCGCTGGCCATCGACGAGGCCTACCAGCCGCGCTTCGGTGGTGATGACATCGCGCTGTCGCCGCTGGGCAAGGTGCTGGCCATCGCCGAACGCGTGGATACGCTGGCCGGTGGTTTTGCTGCAGGCCTGAAGCCGACCGGCAACAAGGACCCGTTCGCCCTGCGCCGCAACGCGCTGGGCCTGGCCCGCACGATCATCGAAAGCGGCTTCGAGCTGGACCTGCGCGCGCTGCTGGCCAGCGCCAACGGCGGCCTGGCGGCGCGCAACGTGCAGGCCGACGTCGGCGAGCTGTACGACTTCATCCTCGACCGCCTGAAGGGCTACTACGGCGACAAGGGCGTGCCGGCTTCACACTTCAACGCTGTGGCCGAGCTGAAACCGGCCTCGCTGTACGACTTCGACCGCCGCTTGGATGCGATCGGCATCTTTGCGACGCTGCCGGAAGCCGAAGCGCTGGCCGCGGCCAACAAGCGCATCCGCAACATCCTGCGCAAGGCCGAGGGCGAGATTCCGGCGCAGATCGACGCGGCACTGCTGCAGGAAGATGCCGAGCGCGCGCTGGCCGAAGCGGTCACCGCCGCCATCGATGACACCGGCGCCAGCCTGCACCAGAAGGACTATGTGGCGGTGCTGGCACGCCTGGCGCGCCTGCGTCCGCAGGTCGACGCGTTCTTCGATGGCGTGATGGTCAACGCGGAAGATCCGGCACTGCGTGGCAACCGCCTGGCACTGCTGACGATGCTGGGCGAGCGCCTGGGCAAGGTGGCGGCGATCGAGCATCTGTCGAGCTGACGCCCGTATCGGTAGTGCCGGCCAGCGGCCGGCACTACCGGAACATCGCCGGCGGATGTCCATCGGGATCATCGGCGTCGCCGCACGCGACGTCGGCATCCTCGCGTGCGATTCCGATGATCGCCACAAAGGCGCGTATTTTGACCGCCACTTAACAACCGATCTCCAACGACGTGATGCATTTCGCATCGTCACCTCCGGTCGGTATGCTGTGCCGCATGCAGCCAAAGAAATACGCCCTGCCGCTGATGGTCCTGTCGCTGGCCGCCACCTCCGTGGCCCACGCGCGCGGCACCATCGACAAGGTGGACATCAAGGGATTGGACAAGGGCGACGACGCCGCAATCATCGAGAACATCCAGGAATCGCTGTCGCTGTTCGACACGATCGGCAAGGAGCAGGGTGAATCGCGCCTGGAGTACCTGCTGTCGCAGGCCGAGCGGCAGACCCGCCAGGCGCTGGAACCGTTCGGGTACTACAACCCGGTGATCAAGGTCGAGGCGCCGCGCCAGGATGAGCACGTGCGCGTGCTCATCCATGTCGACAAGGGGGCCCCGGTGACCGTGCGCCGCGAGCACATCGACATCACCGGCCCGGCGATGTACGACCAGTACCTGCAGGACGACCTGGCCGCATTCAAGCCCCGCAAGGGCCAGCGCTTCGAGCACACCCAGTACGAAGCCAGCAAGATCACCATCACCCGGCGCCTGGCCGAGCGTGGCTACTTCGATGCCGACTACACCCAGCGCCAGGTGCAGATCACCCGCGCCGACAACGCGGCCGACATCGACCTGACCTGGGACAGCGGCCGCCGCTACAACATGGGCCCGGTGCGCTTCCAGCAGGACTACTTCGTCGACAAGCTGTTCGACCCGCTGGTGTACTGGGAGCAGGGCAGCTACTACCACGAGGGCAAGCTGGACCGGCTGCGCGAGTCGCTGACCAAGCTGGACTACTTCAGCGTGATCGACATCCAGCCGCGCCCGGACCAGGCCGACGAAAACGGCGAAGTGCCGGTGGACGTGAAGCTGACGCGCGCCAAGCGCACCATCTACACCGCGGGCCTGAGCTACGGCAGCGAGAGTGGCCCGGGTGTGCGTGGTGGCATCGAGCGGCGGTTCCTGAACAACCGCGGCCACAAGATGAACACGCAGCTGGACTATGCGCAGAAGCGCAAGAGCCTGATCACCAGCTACCGCATTCCAGCCTTCAACTGGCTTGATGGCTGGTACACCTTCGCTGCCAGCGCCTACGACGAGCAGACCGACTACATCGACCTGCGCAACTTCAAGCTGATCGCCAGCCGCAGCGGCGAGATCAACGAACACTGGACCGCGATCGCCTCGATCAACGCGCTGCGTGAGCGCTGGCGCTATGCCTCCGGCACCGAATTCACCGACGCGGTCTACAACACCTCGACGCTGGTCTACCCGCAGCTGGTCGCCGACTACGTCGACGTCGATGACGAGCTGTTCCCGCGCAAGGGCGTCAGCGGTACGGCAACGATGCGCGCCGGTGTGGAAGGTGCGGGTTCGGACACCAGCTTCGTGCAGGCCAATGCCGTGCTGCGCTGGTACATCCCGGTGGGCGATAGCAATCGCCTGATCCTGCGCGGCGAGGGTGGCACCACCTGGACCAGCGACCTGGTGGCGATGCCGCCGAGCCTGCGCTACTTCGCCGGTGGTGACCGCAGCATCCGCGGCTACGCCTACCGTGAGGTTGGCCCGCGTACGCCGAAGCCGGACAAGTATGCGCTGGGTGCCAAGAACCTGGTGATCGGCTCGGCCGAGTACGAGCACTACTTCAACGGTGGCCCCTGGGGGGCGGCGGTGTTCGTCGATACCGGCAGTGCCTTTGACAACACCATCG
>NZ_JBSRQL010000033.1:0-17775 GCF_054083135.1 Stenotrophomonas maltophilia group sp. LNF247 | reverse complement strand
ACCTGCATACCGGCGTCGGCTTCGGCGTGCGCTGGAAATCGCCGGTGGGCCCGGTGCGGGTGGATATCGCGCACGGCCTGAACAACCCGGATTCGCAGTTCCAGCTGTACCTCAACATCGGAGCGGACCTGTGAGTGCCCCCGCACCGACTCCGAACAGGCCGCCGCGCGTGCGTTTCTACCGCCGCCGCCGCTTCTGGGCCTGGTCCGGCGTGGGCGTGCTGGGCCTGGTGCTGCTGGCCCTGCTGGCGGTGTACTGGCTGCTGCAGACCGTGGCCGGCCGTGACGTACTGCTGGCCCAGGTGGTGGCGCGCCTCCCGGTGGGTGCCAGCTTCACCTGGGACAAGGTGGACGGCCCGGTGGCAGGGCCGCTGACCCTGTACAACGTCGACTTCCGTTACGACGACATCCATTTCCACGCCGAGCGCGCCTACCTGGAGCCGGACCTGCGCCCGCTGCTGGGCCGCAAGCTGCTGCTGGACAAGCTGGAGCTGAGCAACGCGACGTTGAACCTGGCCAAGAGCGATGAGCCGTTCAAGCTGCCGTCGTGGCCCGATTCGCTGCCGCAGATCGAGATGCCGCTGGCGATCCAGGCCGACGCCATTGCCATCGACGGCTTCCGCATCAGCCAGGCCAACGAGCCGGTGATCGACATCAGTCGCGTGCGTGGTGGCATCGAGATCGCCAATGGCGAGTTCCAGGCACGCAGGCTGGTGGTGGACAGCGACATGGGCAACTTCACCGCCCAGGGTCGCTACATCCCGGCCAAGGACTACGACACCGACGTGACCGTCACTGCCGTGCTGCCGGCACCGCGTGGGCGCACGGCCGCCACGGTGGGCCTGGTCGCCCGCGGAGACCTGTCGCACATGGAAGTGGCCGTAGCCGGGCGCGCGCCGAAGCCACTGCACGCGATGCTGGTGTTCGATGGCCGCACCGACCCGACCTGGAACGCCAGCGTGCGCAGCGACGAGCTGGATCTGGCGCTGCTGTCGCCAGCATTGGCGAGCTCGGCGATCGCGCCGTTGTCGCTGGACTTCACCGCCGCCGGCAAGGGCGGCAATGCCAACCTGCGTGGCAAGGTAAAGCAGGGCGATCAGGAACTGGAACTGGCACCGTCGGTGGTGTCATTGCAGGACCAGGTGCTGAAGGTCTCACCGCTGCTGGTGAAGGGCCTTGGCGGTGAGGCGCGGCTGGAAGGTACCGCCGATTTCAGTCAGGAAGACCAGCAGAAGCTCAACTTCTCGGTGGTCGCGCGTGACCTGACTTGGGTGCCGGCACCGGACCCGAACACCGCCGGCAGCGCACCGGTGCCGGTCACCCTGAAGGAAGCACGCTTCGGCCTGGCCGGTACCCTGAAGGCCTGGGCGGCGATCGGCCGCGCCGATGTCGAACGCGAAAAGCAGAAGGCCCAGCTGCGCTTCGACGTACGCGGCAACGACCAGGCCGCGTCGATCCACCAGTTGCAGGCGCAGACGCCGGGTGGACAGCTGCAGGTGGAAGGCCAGGTGGCGTGGGCACCGCAGCTGGACTGGGATGCCAAGGCCACGCTGAAGGACTTCGACCCTGGCTACTTCGTGCCGGGCTGGAACGGCCGGCTGTCCGGCAACCTGGCTTCGAAGGGACGGCAACTGCCGCCGCCGGCAAACGCACCGCCGGGTACCACCGGCACACTGGAAGCCACGGTCGATCTGCCGTCGCTGAAGGGCGTGCTGCGCCAGCGCAATCTCGATGCGCAGGGAAAGTTCGCGCTGCAGGGCGCGCAGGGCCAGGGCGACCTGAAGCTGTCGCTGGGCAGCAGCCGGGTGACCGCGTCGGGCAAGGTCGGCGACCGCCTCGATATCGATGCGCGTTTCGAACCGCTGCAGCTGAGCGATCTGCTGCCGGGTGCCGATGGTGGCCTGCGTGGCCAGGTACAGGTGAAGGGCCCGCGCGACGCGCCGGACATCACCGCCGACCTGGTCGGCAACAACCTCAACTGGGACGGCTACGGCGCCGAAAGCGTGAGCATCAAGGGCCGCCTGCCGTGGCGCGGCGACAGCGGCACGCTGGCGATCCAGGGCCAGCAGGTCAACGCGGGCATGCTGCTGGAGCGCTTGAACGTGGATGCGCAGGGCAGTGTCTCCAACCTGCGCCTGGCTGCGCAGACCCGCAACGAGATGGGGGCGATCGAGCTGCAGGGCAGCGTGCGCCAGCAGGGCACGCAGTGGCGCGGCGAGCTGGCCTCGCTGCGCATCGCACCGGTGAAGGGTGATGCGTGGTCGCTGCGTGCACCGGCGGCGTTCGCGATCAACGGCAGCACCTACACCCTGTCCGAAGCCTGCCTGGCCGCCGCCAGCAGCGGCGCGCTGTGCGCACAGGCCAACTGGCCGCGCGAAGGCCTGGTGGTGCGCAGTGACGCGCTGCCGCTGGCGCTGGTGCAGCCGTGGCTGCCGCCGCAGTCCGGCCGCCGCATCTATCTGCGCGGCGACGTCAGCCTGGACGCGCAGATCCGCCCGCGTGGCGCGGCCTGGGAAGGCCATGTGGAAGTGCGCTCGAAGGAAGGCGGCGTGCGCCTGGGCGAGAACCGCAACACCGTGGGCGATACCACCCGCGGCGAACTGGTGCGCTATGACCAGTTCTCGCTGAAGCTCGACATGACCCCGTCCAGCATCAAGGGCTACCTGGGCATGGGCTTCCAGGGCAACGGCTTCGTCGACGCGAAGATGCAGACCGGCTGGGAAGCCAGTGCACCACTGAACGGTGAGCTCTATCTGAACATGTCGCGGCTGTACTGGCTGGAGCTGTTCTCGCCGGACATCGTGCGCCCGACCGGCCTGATCGAGGGCCACGTGAGCCTGCGCGGTACGCGCGGGCAGCCGTCGCTGGGTGGCGACGCGCAGCTGAGCAACTTCAAGGGCGAATTCCCCGCGCTGGGCCTGACCTTCGACCAGGGCAAGGGCAGCTTCGTGGCCCAGCCCGACGGTTCAGCCAAGATCACCGCGCAGGCCAACTCCGGCCAGGGCACGCTGTACGTGGACGGTGGCCTGTCGTGGTTCGGTGATGCGCAGCCCTTGCAGCTGAAGATCCACGGCGAGAACGTGCTGCTGTCCAACACCAGCGAACTGCGCATCGTCGCCAACCCCAACCTCGACTTCACCCTGGCCAAGGCAGCGATGGAGCTGCGCGGTACCGTCCACGTGCCCGAGGCCGACATCGACCTGGAGCGCCTGGACCGTGGCACCTCGGTGTCCGAAGACGTGGTCGTGCTGGATCCGGCTGATCCGGAAGAGTCGCGCACCTCGCCGCTGGACATGGACCTGACCGTCAGCCTCGGCGAAAAGGTGAAGATGACCGGGTTCGGCCTGAAGGGCGCGCTGACCGGCAAGATGCAGGTCTGGGCCAAGCCCGGCCGCGAAATGACCGCCAATGGCGGCCTGGAAGTGAGCGGCCGCTACAAGGCGTACGGGCAGGACCTGACCATCACCCGCGGCAACCTCAACTGGAACTACAACGCGGTGTCCGACCCGCGCATCAACATCCGTGCCGAGCGACGGATCGGTGATGTCACCGCCGGCATCGACGTGACCGGGCGTGCCCAGCAACCGCGTGCCGACGTGTGGTCCGATCCTGCGATGTCGCAGTCCGAGGCACTGGCCTATCTGGTTCTGGGACGCAGCCTGACCGGCGCCAGCAGCGACCAGGCGCAGCAGGTCAACGCGGCCTCGGCGGCGCTCTCGGCCGGCAGTGGCCTGCTGGCGTCGCAGCTGGGTGCCAAGCTGGGCCTGGACGATGCCGGCGTGAGCCAGTCGCGCGCGCTGGGCGGCTCGGTGATCGGCGTCGGCAAGTACATCTCGCCCAAGCTGTACGTGGGTTACGGCGTGTCGCTGGTGGGCGCAGGTTCGGTGATCACGCTGAAGTACCTGCTGCGCCGCGGGTTTGATGTGGAAGTGGAGTCGAGCACGGTGGAAAACCGTGGGTCGATCAACTGGCGGCGGGAGAAGTAACCCGCCGTGGCATCCCTGTAGAGCCGAGCCATGCTCGGCTTCCGCGCGCAGCGTGGGAAGGTGGGGCGGGCAGAAGAGCAGCCGAGCGTGGGCTCGGCTCTACAGGTACGTGCCCCCAACCATCAGCCGTTGCCCCATGCGGCCCCAGCGGCTATGGTCCCGGGCTGTTCTGTCGTACCGGATTGCCTCATGTCACCACGCAAAGCCCTTCCCACCGCCCTGGCCCTGGGCCTGACCCTCGCCGCCGGTGCTCACGCCGACGAAGGCATGTGGATGCCGACCCAGCTGCCGGAACTGGCCAAGTCGCTGCAGGCCGCAGGCTTCAAGGGCAATCCGGCCGACCTGGCCAACGTCACTGCGCCGCCGCTGAGCGCGGTGGTGCGTGCCGGTGGCGGCACCGGTTCGTTCGTGTCCGCCGACGGCCTGCTGCTGACCAACCACCACGTGGCGATGGGCGTGATCCAGTACAACAGCTCGCCCGAGCACGACCTGATCAACGGTGGCTTCATCGCCAAGGACCGTGCCGACGAGCGTCCGGCCAACCCGGACTTCCGCGTGCTGGTCACCGTCGGCTTCGACAAGGTGACCGACCAGGTGCTGGCGCAGGCCCGTGGCAAGACCGGCCGCGCCTACTTCGATGCGGTTGATGCGGCCAGCAAGCAGATCGTGGCCGAGTGCGAGAAGGACGGCAGCGTGCGCTGCTCGGTGGCCAACATGTACTACGGCACCGATTTCTATCGCATCGCCCAGCTGGAACTGAGCGACGTGCGCCTGGTGTACGCGCCGCCGCGCGCGATCGGCAACTACGGCGACGAGATCGACAACTTCATGTGGCCGCGCCACACCGGCGACTTCACCCTGCTGCGCGCCTATGTCGGCAAGGACGGCAAGCCGGCCGCCTACAGCAAGGACAACGTGCCCTACCAGGCACCGGCGCACCTGCAGATGTCGGTGGAAGGCCCGAAGGAAGGCGATTACGCGATGCTGGCCGGTTACCCGGGCATCACCTATCGCCACCGCACCGCGGCCGAATTCGCCGGCCAGATCGATGCCGTGCTGCCGCGCCGCGTGTCGGTGTTCCAGCAGATGATCGACACCATCGAGGCCGCCACCGCCAAGGACGCGCAGGCGCGTACCCGCTATGCCTCGCAGCTGCAGTCGCTGAAGAACAACCGCAAGCGCGCCGCTGGCGAACTGGAAGGCCTGCTGCGCAGCGACGCCAAGGCCCAGCGTGCCGCCGACGAGACCGCGATGCTGGCCGCGACCGACCGCAAGTACCAGGGCGACATCAAGGCGTTGCTGGCCAACCTGTCGCAGGGCGCGGCGGTGGGCGAGCGTGACCTGCTGCTGGACCAGATCGCCGCGCAGAGCCAGCTGCTGCGCTCTGCGCTGCTGCTGGAGCGCCTGCGCATCGAATCGGCCAAGCCTGACGCGCAGCGCGAGAGCGGTTACCAGCAGCGCGACCAGGCGATGATCGAAGGCGTGCTCAAGCAGGTCCAGCGCCGCTACGCGCCGGAGGTCGAGAAGGCCCTGCTGACCACCCTGCTGACCCGCTACCAGCGGCTGCCGGACGCGCAGCGCGTGGCCGAGTTCGACGCGGCCTTCGGCCGCACCCCGCAGCAGCTGGCCACGGCGCTGGACACCCTGTACGCCGGAACCCAGCTGGGCGATGAGGCGCAGCGCCTGTCGCGCTTTGCCGCCGCACGCGAAGGCAAGGCCCTGGCCGCCGATCCGCTGATCGCCGTGGCCGGCCCGCTGGTGGCCGCGCAGCTGCGCATCGAAAACGAGAGCAAGACCCGCGAAGGCGAGCAGCTGCGCCTGCGCCCGGCGTACATGCAGGCGCTGTTCGCCTGGCGTGCCAAGCAGGGCCGCGCCGTGTACCCGGATGCCAACCGCACCCTGCGCATCAGTTACGGCAGGGTCGAGGCACTGCACCCGCGCGATGGCGTGACCTACTCGCCGGTGACCACCGTGGCCGGCATCGTCGAGAAGAACACCAACGCCTATCCGTTCGACGCACCCAAGCCGCTGCTGGCCGCGATCGCCAAGGGTGACTTCGGCAGCACCGCCGACCCGGCGCTGAAGACCCAGACGGTCAACTTCCTGACCAACCTGGACACCACCGGCGGCAACTCCGGCTCGCCGGTGCTCAACGCCAAGGGCGAACTGATCGGCCTGAACTTCGACAGCAACTGGGAATCGGTCAGCGCCAGCTGGTGGTTCGACCCGCGCTACAAGCGCGCCGTGCACGTGGACATGCGCTACCTGCGCTGGCTGCTGGCCAAGGTCTACCCGGCACCCGAGCTGCTGAAGGAAATGGGCGTGCCGGCCCATTAAACCGGTACCTGGCAGGCGCCCACCGCTTCCTGGTGGGTGCCCATTGATTCCCGGTAGGTGCCCACTGTCAGTGGGCACGGATGTCCCCGTCACGACCAACGGTCGTGACCCACCAGACGGACCAACGGTCGTGACCCACCGCCATGACCTACCCGCACGACCAGCGGTCGTGATCTACTGACCCCTGTCCTGACGGAAACGCGCGCGTGGTCTCCAGCTGGATCCTGCTGCTGGTCTCGGTTGCCTATGCTGCGCTGCTGTTCGGCGTGGCGTGGTGGGGCGACCGTCGGCCGATGTATCCCGACCGGCCGTGGCTGCGGCCGGTGGTCTACAGCCTGGCACTGGCCGTGTACTGCTCGTCGTGGACCTTCTACGGCGCGGTCGGCACCGCTGTGCGCAATGGCGTGGGCTATCTGCCGATCTACATCGGCCCGTTGCTGCTGCTGCTGTTCGGCTGGCGCATCATCGAGCGCCTGGCGCTGATCGCGCGCAGCCAGAACGTGGTCTCCATTGCTGATTTCATCTCCTCGCGCTTCGGCCGCTCGCGGCGGCTGGCGGCGCTGGTGGCGATCATCGCGCTGATCGGCATCATTCCGTACCTGGCCCTGCAGTACAAAGCGGTGGCGATGAGCCTGCAGGTCCTGACCGGCAACACCGGCCCGACCGGCTTCTTCACCGATCCCGCGCTGTACGTTGCGCTGCTGATGGCGTTGTTCGCCACCCTGTTCGGTACCCGCCAGGTCGATGCCACCGAGCACCACCACGGCATGATGCTGGCGATCGCCTTCGAATCGGTGATCAAGCTGCTGGCGATGCTGGCCGTGGGCGTGTTCGCCTACCTCTGGCTGAGCAACCGCACCGACGCGGTGGTCGAGTCAGTGCATACGCTGTTCACCGGCCTGCCGCCGGTGGGCTTCATCTCGCAGACCCTGCTCAGTTTCCTCGCCATCATCTGCCTGCCGCGCCAGTTCCACGTGGCCGTGGTCGAGTGCGGCGATGTGCGCGACGTGCGCCGCGCGCGCTGGATGTTCGGCGGCTACCTGGTGCTGATCTCGGGCATGGTGCTGCCGATCGCCACCGCCGGCGTGACCCTGTTCGGCACCGGCGGCAGCGTCGCCGACGACTCGATGGTGCTGGCCCTGCCGCTGGCCGAGGGCCGCAACGCACTGGCGCTGATCGCGTACGTGGGCGGCTTTTCGGCGGCCACCGGCATGGTCATCGTGTCGTCCATCGCGCTGGCCACCATGGTCAGCAATGACCTGGTGATGCCGGTGCTGCTGCGTCGCAGCGGCGACCACCAGGAGGCGGCCGACGTTGCCTCGCGCGTGCTGTGGATCCGCCGCCTGGCGATCCTGCTGCTGGCGCTGATGGCCTACAGCTACTACCGCACCAGCAGCAACGACAGCACGCTGGCCTCGTACGGCCTGATGGCGTTCGCGGCGGTAGCGCAGTTCGCGCCCGGCCTGATCGGCGGCCTGTACTGGCGTGGCGCCAGCCGTCGCGGCGTCGAGATGGGCATGCTGCTCGGCTTCGCGACCTGGCTGTACACGCTGCTGCTGCCGGCGATGACCATGGCCGGCTGGGTTGATGCCGCCTGGGTGCAGCACGGTCCGTTCGGCATCGAGTGGCTGCGTCCGCAGCAGCTGTTCGGCATGACCGGCTGGGATCCGCTGACCCACGGCACGTTCTGGTCGCTGCTGGTCAACGCGGCGACGATGATGCTGGTGTCCGCGCGCTGGCGCCCCGGTGTGGACGAGCGGCTGCGCGCCGCGCCGTTCCTCGACCCCTACGCCGAGCGCCCGTCGGTGGCCGGCGGCTGGCCCGGCCACGTGCATGTGGGCGACCTGCTGGCACTGGCCTCGCGCGTGGTCGGAGAGCGCCACGCGCGGCGTTCGTTTTTCGAGCAGGCACAGTCGCTGGGGCGCGAGCTTCAGTCCTCGGCGCCTGCGGACCGCCCCTGGGTACAGTTCACCGAACGGCTGCTGGCCGCCTCGATTGGTGCGGCATCGGCGCGCCTGCTGCTCACCAGCCTGCTGCGTGGCTCGGGCATGGACCTGGGTGAAGTGGTGGCGGTACTGGACGAAGCCGGGCAGGAACTGCGCTTCAACCGCGAGATCCTGTCGACCACGCTGGAGAACATCAGCGCCGGGGTCAGCGTGGTCGATCCGGACATGCGCCTGACCGCGTGGAACCGCCGCTACCAGGACATGTTCGGTTACCCCGACGGCATGCTCTACGTGGGCCGCCCGGTGGCCGACCTGATCCGATACAACGCCGAGCGCGGCGAGCTGGGCGAGGGCGATATCGAAGTACAGATCAACCGCCGCATCGGCTACATGCGCGCCGGTTCGCCGCACGTGTTCGAGCGCACCCGCAGCGACGGCAAGGTGATCGAGATGCGCGGCCAGGCGCTGCCCGGCGGCGGCTACGTGACCAGCTACAACGACATCACCGACTACAAGCACGCCGAAAAGGCGCTGCTTGAAGCCAACGAGACGCTGGAACAGCGCGTGGCCGAGCGCTCGCATGAGGCCGAGGTCGCACAGCAGTCGAAGACGCGCTTCCTGGCGGCGATCAGCCACGACGTGCTGCAGCCGCTGAACGCCGCGCGCCTGTTCGCTTCGGCGTTGCGTGACAGCGACCACGTGAGCGATGAGCAGAAGCACCTGGCCGAACGCGTGGATGCGTCGCTGCGCGCGGCCGAAGAACTGCTGGATGGCCTGCTGGACGTGTCGCGGCTGGATGCCGGTGGCCTGCACCCGGTGATCGGCGAGTTCGACGTGAGTGCGTTGATGCGCGAACTGGCGGCGCAGTACACGCCGGTCGCCGCCGGTCGTGGCCTGCGCCTGGACCTGTTCGCGCGCCCGGCGTGGGTGCGCAGTGATCGCCGCCTGCTGCGCCGCGTGCTGCAGAATTTCCTGGCCAACGCGTTGCGCTACACCCGCCAGGGGCGCATCGTGCTGGCGGTGCGCCAGCGTGGCGACGAAGTGGAGCTGCAGGTATGGGATACCGGCCCGGGCATTCCCGAACACCATATGCGGCAGATCTTCGACGAGTTCCACCGCTACCAGCAGCCGTTCGACTGGGGAGAGCAGGGTCTGGGCCTGGGCCTGTCGATATGCCAGCGTATCTCGCGCCTGCTCGATCATCGGTTGAACGCACGCAGCCGGGTCGGCAAGGGTTCGATGTTCTCGATCATCCTGCCACGGGTTGCGCCCTTGCCCGGCTACACCGAGCCTGCCAAGGCGACCCAGGCCGTGGCCACACCGGTGCGCAGCGATTCGCTGGCGGGCCTACGGGTGCTGTGCGTGGACAACGACGAGGAAATCCTCGACGGCATGCGCGCGCTGCTCGGCCGCTGGCAGGTGCAGGTGATCACTGCCGCCACCGTCGACCAGGCGCTGGAGAAGATCGCCGAGCGCCCGCAGGTGATGCTGGTGGACTACCACCTGCACGACCGCATGGATGGCCTGGATGCGCTGGTGGCGCTGCGCGAGGCGGCCGGCTACCCGCTGCCGGGTGCGCTGCTGACCGCCGATGGTCGCGACGAACTGAAGCGGATGGCGCGCGAACGCGGCTACCGCGTGCTGACCAAGCCGATCAAGCCGGCCTCGCTGCGCGCCTTCCTCGGCGCGCTGCGCGACGCCGGCAATAGCGACGCCTGATTGGCAACTGTAGAGCCGAGCCTATGCTCGGCTTCCGCGCGCTGCACGGCGCCGATATAGCCATCGCTATACAAACCAGCCCTGCCTGCGCGTTTCGCTGGAAATGCGCCACGCGCGAATCGCGATGCTAAGCTTCGCGTCCCCTTGGGGAGTAGCCGGATTCCTTCGCAGGAATCGTCCACGTCAACATACTCGGCCAGTGCGCCGTGGCGTGGACAACCATGATGGTTGGCGAGACCAGCGGCCCGCGCGCGCAACGTCAGGTTGGGCGCGAGCGCAGGCCGTGCGTCCGTCCTAGCCCGACCTCAGCCGCTGTCCATGTCCCCCATTTCGATCCTCCTGATCGGCTTTGCCATGTCCACCGATGCCTTCGCTGCGGCGATCGGCAAGGGTGCGGCCATGCGCAAGCCGGTGTTCCGCGATGCACTGCGGGCCGGCATCATCTTCGGCGTCATCGAGGCGATCACGCCCATCATCGGCTGGTTGCTCGGCCGTGCCGCCCTGCAGTACGTGGAAGCATTCGACCACTGGATCGCCTTCGGCCTGCTCGGTGCGCTGGGCATCCACATGATCTACAACGGCCTGCGCCCGGACAGTGCCGAGGAAGACGAAGACCCTTCGCAGCACCACGGCTTCTGGAAGCTGGCGCTGACCGGTTTCGCCACCAGCATCGACGCGATGGCCGTGGGCATCGGCCTGGCCTTCATGGACGTGCATATCGGCGTGATGGCGGCGGTCATCGGTCTGTGCACGCTGACGATGGTCACCGTCGGCATCATGCTCGGCCGCGTGCTGGGCAGCATGGTCGGCAAGCGTGCCGAGATCATCGGCGGCGTGATCCTGATGATCATCGGCGCGACGATCCTGTACGAACACCTGCACGGCGTGGGGTAAGCAGGGAAATCTGTAGAGCCGAGCCCACGCTCGGCTGCTTTGCATGGCAGCCGAGCATGGACTCGGCTCTACATCAGGGTGTTGGCTGACAAGCATTGCGGTGATGCACTGATGGAAGGGCTGTCATGCGTGCCATAGCCTCTTCGCATGGCCAGTCCTGCACTCCGCTTTGGTCGCTGGTCGCAGACCGGCAATGTCTACGCGATCACGGCTGTGACACGCGCACGCCGTCCTTGGTTCGACGACAAGGCCAACGTCGATCTGCTGATCGAAGCGCTGCGCACCGTAGAGCGAACGGGGCGGACCTCCTCCCTCGCCTGGGTGGTGATGCCGGATCATCTGCATTGGCTGTTCGAACTCCGTACCGGCACGCTTGCCGGCTGCATGCAGATCCTCAAATCACGGAGCGGGCGTTCCATCGGCAGGCGCGCTGATGCCAACACGCCGATCTGGCAGCCGGGATACTACGACCATGCGCTGCGCGGCGATGAGTGCCTGCGCACGCAGGCGATGTACATCGCGGCCAATCCCGTGCGTGCTGGACTGGCCACGCGCATCGGGGAATACCCCTATGTGTGGAGTCGATGGTTGCTTGAGGAGTGATTGGTATTGAGGCAAAGAGCAGCCGAGCGTGGGCTCGGCTCTACAGGGGCATCATGACGTCTGTAGAGCCGAGCCCATGCTCGGCTCCGCAGTCCGTCACCTTCAGTCTTCTTCCGGCGGCAGTACGATGGCGTCGTCGTCGATCGCCAGCTTGCCGGCCATCAGCACGGCCTGGGTGCGGTTGGTCACGCCGAGCTTGCGCAGGATGGCGGTGACGTGGGCCTTGATCGTTGCTTCGGAGACGTTGAGGTCGTAGGCGATCTGCTTGTTCAAGCGCCCGGCGCCCAGCATCTGCAGCACGCGGAACTGCTGCGGGGTCAGCTCGCGCAGGCGCTGGCCGACTTCGCGTTCTTCGCTGCCGGTCGGCGGCACGTTGTGCGCTTCCGGCGGTGCCCAGGTCTCGCCATCGAGGATGGTGCCCAGCGCATGGCCGATGGTGTCCGAGTCGGCCGATTTGGGAATGAAGCCGAGCGCACCGTGGTCGAGCGCGCGGCGCATCACCGTGGCTTCTTCGCGCGCGGACACTACCACCACCGGCAGGTGCGGATGCAGCGAGCGCATGTGCACCAGCGCGTTGAAACCCTGTGCGCCAGGCATGTTGAGGTCCATCAGGACCAGGTCGGCGTCGTTGTGCTGGTCGGCCAGTGCGTACAGCGCTTCCACGCTGTCGGCCTCGAACAACTGCACGCCGGGGATGACCCGCTGCACGGCCCCGCGCAGGGCCTCGCGGAACAGCGGGTGGTCATCGGCAATCAGGAGGGTGGTCATGGGTCGAGCTTATCGATCAGGAAAAAGAGCGACGTGATGGCAGGTGCAGGACGGGTCGGACACGGCCGGGTCCCTCCTCCCGGCCACGTCCCTGGCGCGTTCTGCGCCCGCAGTCACGCCATCAGCGCACCTTGCGCTCGTCCACCAGCGAGGCCACCACCGACGGATCGGCCAGGGTCGAGGTGTCGCCAAGCTGGTCCGGCGCGTTCTCGGCAATCTTGCGCAGGATGCGGCGCATGATCTTGCCCGAGCGGGTCTTCGGCAGGCCCGGCGCCCACTGCAGGTGGTCCGGCGTGGCGATCGGGCCGATCTCCTTGCGCACCCACGCGACCAGCTCTTTCTGCAGCTCGTCGCTGGGGGCCTCTTCGGCCACCAGGGTGACGTAGGCGTAGATGCCCTGGCCCTTGACGTCGTGCGGGAAGCCGACCACGGCCGCCTCGGCCACCTTCGGGTGCGAGACCAGCGCGCTTTCCACTTCGGCGGTGCCGATGCGGTGGCCGGACACATTGATCACGTCATCGACGCGGCCGGTGATCCAGTAATAGCCGTCTTCGTCGCGGCGGCACCCGTCGCCGGTGAAGTAGCTGCCCGGGTAGGTGCGGAAATACGTATCGATGAAACGCTGGTGGTCGCCGTACACCGTGCGCATCTGGCCCGGCCAGGAATCACGGATGATCAGGTTGCCCTCGGTCGGGCCGTCCTGGATCTCGCCATCGGCATTGACCAGCGCCGGCTGCACGCCGAAGAAGGGCAGGGTGGCCGAACCCGGCTTGAGGTCCATCGCACCGGCCAGCGGCGAGATCAGGATGCCGCCGGTCTCGGTCTGCCACCAGGTATCGACGATCGGGCAGCGGCTGTCGCCGACCACCTCGTAGTACCAGCGCCAGGCCTCCGGGTTGATCGGCTCGCCCACGCTGCCGAGCAGGCGCAGCGACGCGCGCGAGGTCTTCTTCACCGGCTCCTCGCCCTCGCGCATCAGCGCACGGATGGCGGTCGGGGCGGTGTAGAAGATGCTCACCTTGTGCTTGTCGATGACGTTCCAGAAGCGCGAGGTGTCCGGATAGTTCGGCACGCCTTCGAACATCAGCGAGGTCGCACCGTTGGCCAGTGGCCCGTACACGATGTAGCTGTGGCCGGTGACCCAGCCGACGTCGGCGGTGCACCAGTAGATGTCGTCCTCGCGCAGGTCGAACACCGCTTCATGGGTGTAGGCCGCATACAGCAGGTAGCCGCCGGTGGTGTGCAGCACACCCTTCGGCTTGCCGGTGGAACCGGAGGTGTAGAGGATGAACAACGGGTCTTCCGCGTTCATGGGTTCCGGTTCGCAGGTGGACGGCTGGCTGTCCACCACATCGTGGAACCAGCGGTCGCGCGGGGCCTGCATGTCCACGGCACCGCCGGTGTGGCGCACCACCAGCACGGTTTCCACGGTATTGGTGCCCGGCAGCTTCAGCGCGGCATCGACGTTGGCCTTCAGCGGAATCCTGCGGCCACCGCGCAGGCCTTCGTCGGCGGTGATGATCAGCTTGCTCTGGCAGTCGCTGACACGGTCGGCGATCGAGTTCGGCGCGAAGCCACCGAACACCACCGAGTGGATCGCACCGATGCGTGCGCAGGCCAGCATGGCCACCGCGGCGTCGACGATCATCGGCAGGTAGATGGTGACCCGGTCGCCCTTCTTGACGCCGAGGTTGCGCAGCGCGTTGCCGAGGCGGCAGGTGCGCTCGTACAGCTCGCGATAGGTCACATGCTGGGCCGGTGCATCCGGGCCGTCCGGCTCGAACAGCAGGGCGGTCTTGTCGCCGCGCGTTTCCAGCTGGCGATCCAGGCAGTTCACGCTGGCATTGAGCTCGCCATCCTCGAACCACTTGATGCGGAAGTCGGACAGGTCATAGCTGACGTTCTTGATCTTCGTCGGCTTGCGCATCCATTGCAGGCGCTCGGCGGCCTTGCCCCAGAATCCATCCGGATCGGCCACCGACGCCTGGTACTGCTGTTCATAGGTCTTCTTGTCGATGCGTGCCTTGGCGGCGAACTGCGGATCGACGGGGTAGATATCAGCCATGGCACCCTCACTTGCACGTTGACTTTGTATGTGCGGTCGCAGCATTGCAACGACCGATCCCCCTCAGTTTGCCCCATCCACCCCCGGCCGCGTCACCACCCTGGTTAGACCATGGTCGAAAGTGAGCGCCTTGCAGGCCCGGGTTCGACCAATGGCGAATAGCCGCTATACATAATCGCCCCGCAGTCTCGGCTCGACCGTGCCCCACGCGCGGCATCACCTTGCCACTTGGGAGAGAGGGCAACATGAGCCACCGTACGTTGAAAGCCGTGCGCACACCTTTGGCGGCCTGCCTGCTGGTCGCCCTGGTCGCACCGGGCATGGCGTTCGCAGAGACCGCCAAAGAGAAGGCACTGGAAGCACGCGTTGCCGAACTGGAACGCCAGGTCCAGCTGCTGCTGTCTTCGCAGCAACAACAACAGACCCAGATCAGCCAGACCCAGCAGGCCGTGACCGAAGTGCGCACGGTGCAGGCCGAGCAGAAGCCGGTCGCACAGGTGCCGGCCGGCAAGCAGCCGATCCAGGTCACCACCCTCACCCCGGGCGCCGCGCCGGGCACCACGGTCAAGATCGGCGGCTTCATCAAGGCCGACTTCCTGGCCACCCAGACCAGCGATGGCCAGCTGGCCGACGACGCCACCGGCCGTTCGCTGTACCTGCCGGGCCAGACCCCGGTCGAAGGCGCTGGCGGCAGCGGCAAGCGCTCGGGCACCGATTTCAACGCCCATGCCAAGTTCTCGCGCTTCAACCTGGGCATCGACAACGTCAGCGAATCGGGCAACAAGGCCGGTGCGTTCTTCGAGATGGACTTCTTCGGCAACTCGCTGGGCAACCAGACCGCCACCAACACCTACGGCGTGACCCTGCGCCACGCTTACATGTACTGGAACAACTGGCTGGCCGGCCAGACCTGGTCCAACTTCATGGACGCGGCCGCACTGCCCGAAGCGGTCGACTTCGTCGGCCCCACCGACGGCGTGATCTTCGTGCGCCAGGCGCAGGTGCGCTACACCCAGGGCGGCTTCAGTGTCGCACTGGAAAACCCGGAAACCACCACCCTCACCGGCACCCGCAACCCGGTCACCGGTGCCTGGACCAACGCCAGCGCCAACTCCGACCGTGGCAGCCTGCCCGACCTGACCCTGCGCTATGGCTGGAAGGGCGACTGGGGCACCTTCGGCGTCGGCGGCATCGTCCGTCAGCTGAAGGTCGACAACCAGGTCACCGGCGCGAAGGCCGACAAGGTGGCCGGCGGCCTGACCCTGGGCGGCAAGTGGGTGATGGGTGACAGCGATTCGCTGCACTACCAGCTGACCGGCGGCGAAGGCATCGCCCGCTACATCGGCCTGGGCATCACCGCCGACAGCGCCTACGACGTGGCCCGCGATGAGCTCAACCCGACCGGCGTGCTGGCCGGCTACGTCGGCTGGCGGCATGCGTTCTCGCCGAAGCTGCGCACCAACCTGATCTACGCGCGCAGCGACTACGACAACGACAGCATCCTCGGCCCGCTGGTGACCAAGAGCGTGCAGAGCGTCCGCGGCAACATCTTCTATTCACCGCTGCCCAAGGTCGATATCGGCGCCGAGCTGATGTATGGCCGTCGCGAAGTGGAGAACGGCAACAAGGGTGACATCACCCGGTTGCAGTTCACCACGAAGTACAGCTTCTAAGAGCGTGCCGGCCAGCGGCCGGCACCTACCGAGATGGGGTGCCGGCCAAGGTCGGCATCTACCGAATTGAGTGCCGACCAACGGTCGGCACCCACCAACAACGATTGCTTCGGAGGGGAAGCGTCCCATGTCCAGTACACCCAGCACCGCACATAAAGCGGGCACCCTGACCAAGGGCCACAAGAAGGTCATCTTCGCCTCGAGCCTCGGCACGGTCTTCGAGTGGTATGACTTCTTCCTGTACGGCTCGCTCGCGGCCATCATCGCCAAGCAGTTCTTCAGTGGCGTCAATGAAACCACGGGCATGATCTTCGCCCTGCTGGCGTTCGCCGCCGGCTTCTTCGTGCGTCCGTTCGGCGCGGCCTTCTTCGGCAGCCTCGGCGACCGCATCGGCCGCAAGTACACCTTCCTGGTCACCATCCTGATCATGGGCATCTCGACCTTCCTGGTCGGCGTGCTGCCCAACTACGCATCGATCGGTTTTGCCGCACCGGTGATCCTGATCATCCTGCGCCTGGCCCAGGGTCTGGCGATGGGCGGCGAGTACGGCGGTGCCGCCACCTACGTGGCCGAGCACGCGCCGGACGACAAGCGCGGCCTGTACACCAGCTTCATCCAGTGCACCGCCACGCTGGGCCTGTTCCTGTCGCTGCTGATCATCCTGGCCTGCCGCATGACGCTGGGCAACGAGGCCTTCGAGGCCTGGGGCTGGCGCATCCCGTTCCTGGTGTCGATCCTGCTGCTGGGCATTTCGGTATGGATCCGCCTGCAGCTGAGCGAATCGCCGCTGTTCCAGCAGATGAAGGCTGAAGGCAAGGGCTCCAAGACCCCGTTCCGCGACAGCCTGAAGGGCGGCAACCTGAAGCTGATGTTGCTGGTCCTGCTCGGTGCAGCGGCTGGCCAGGCCGTGGTCTGGTACGGCGGACAGTTCTACGCGCTGTTCTTCCTCAGCAGCATGCTGAAGGTCGATGCCACCACCTCCTACCTGCTGATCGCCGCAGCGCTGGCACTGGGCACGCCGTTCTTCATCTTCTTCGGCTGGCTGTCCGACCGCATCGGCCGCAAGAAGATCATCCTGGCCGGCTGCCTGCTGGCGGCCATCACCTACATCCCGATCTTCAAGGGCCTGACCCACTTCGCCAACCCGGCCATCGAAGAAGCCCGCAGCAGCTCGCCGGCACTGGTCGTCGCCGACCCGGCCACCTGCTCGTTCCAGTTCGATCCGGTGGGCCTGCGCAAGTTCACCAGCTCCTGCGACGTGGCCACCGCTGCGCTGACCAAGGCCGGTGTGCCGTACGACGTGCAGCCCGCCGCCGCCGGCTCGCTGGCGATGGTGAATGTGGGCAGCGCCAGCGTCACCTCGTATGAGGCCGCCGGCCTGACCAAGGAAGAAGGCAAGGCCAAGGCCGATGCGTTCGGCGCGGAACTGAAGACCGCCCTGACCTCTGCCGGCTACCCGGCCAAGGCCGATGGTGCGCGCATCAACATTGCCGGCACCATCTTCATGCTGTGGCTGCTGGTGCTGTACGTGACCATGGTCTACGGCCCGATTGCCGCCTACCTGGTCGAACTGTTCCCGACCCGCATCCGCTACACCTCGATGTCGCTGCCGTACCACATCGGCAACGGCTGGTTCGGTGGCTTCCTGCCGGCGATCTCGTTCGCGCTGGTGGCCGGTACCGGCAACCTGTACTACGGCCTGTGGTACCCGATCGCGATCGCACTGATGTCGGTGGTGATCGGCGGCCTGTTCCTGCGCGAAACCAAGAACGTGGATATCACCAT
>NZ_JBSRQL010000032.1:0-18624 GCF_054083135.1 Stenotrophomonas maltophilia group sp. LNF247 | reverse complement strand
GCCACGTGCCTTTTCTTCCGGAGCGGCGTCGATCGAGGAGTAGTCCTTGAACTCGCCACCGAAGCGCTCGGCACCGATCTTGGTCAGTGCGGCGGTCAGCGTGGTCTTGCCGTGGTCGACGTGACCGATGGTGCCGACATTGACGTGCGGCTTGGTGCGCTCGAACTTACCCTTGGCCATGGCTGCTTATCTCGAATTCGTCTGAGAGGTGATGCTTGAGATGGTGCTCACGAAAGGAATCGAACCTTCGACCTCTTCCTTACCAAGGAAGTGCTCTACCGACTGAGCTACGTGAGCCGAGTTTTGCATTATGACATGAACTCGATAATATTCAAAGTTCATTCAATGGAGCGGGAGACGGGAATCGAACCCGCACCATCAGCTTGGAAGGCTGAGGTTCTACCATTGAACTACTCCCGCGCCGGGAATGTCACAACGTGAAACTGGTGGAGGGAGGTGGATTCGAACCACCGAAGGCGTAAGCCAGCAGATTTACAGTCTGCCCCCGTTGGCCGCTTGGGTATCCCTCCTTACCACCCCAACCCGTTGCCGCCGAAGCGTTGCGGTGTGTGGTGGTGAGCCGCTTATTCTGCTGATGGGACGGGGGGCTGTCAACGCTTTTTTCCATTTTTTTCACACGCTGTCGCAAACCCATTGATACGCAAGGTTATTGCCCGGGAACCGGCAGGGTCTCGTTGGCGAAAATTGCGACATGAGGGACGCCGTCGCCGCCGATCCAGCCCCGATACATGCCCTGGGTGTTGAACGGCGTGGCCATTTTTCCGTCTGCGCCGAGCACGATCGCACCGCCGTCGCCGCCCATCTGCGGAATCGTCTCGTTGATCACGCCCTTGCCGGCCTGCTCCGGGCTCTGCCCCTGGTAGCGCATGCGCGCACAGATCTCGTGCGCGGCCGCAGTGCGGATGTAGTACTCGCCCCACCCGGTGCCGGACACCGCGCAGCGTGCGTCGGCCCAGGTGCCGGCACCGATGATCGGCGAGTCACCGACCCGGCCGTAGCGCTTGTTGGTCATGCCCCCGGTGGAGGTGCCGGCGGCCAGATGCCCCTGCGCGTCCAATGCGACCGCACCAACGGTACCGAAGTGCTTTGCAGTCTCCAGGTCGGCATGTGCCTGGCCACTGGCCTCTTCCTTGAGGGCGCGCTGCAGCTGTTGCCAACGCTTCTCTGTACGGAAGTAGGAGGGATCGACCAGAGGAATGCCCTGCTCGGCGGCGAAGGCTTCGGCGCCCTGCCCGACCATCATCACGTGGCGGGATTTCTGCATCACGGTCTGCGCCAGCAGGATCGGGTTGCGCACCCGCTGCACGCCCGCCACCGCGCCCGCCGCCTGGTTCGCGCCATCCATGACCGCCGCATCCAGCTCGTTGCGGCCGTCGTGGGTGAACACTGCGCCCTTGCCGGCGTTGAAGGTGGGATCGTCCTCCAGCACGGTGATCGCCGCAGTGACCGCTGCGAGCGCAGGGCGACCGGCCACCAGTTCCGCATGACCCTTCAGCAGTGCTGCCCGCAGCGCGTCACGTGCGGCCTTTTCCTCGGCCGGCGACAGGTCCTTGCGCTCGACGCCGGCGCCGCCGTGGATGACCAGCAGCGGTGAAGCGGCCGGTGCGGCCTGGGCAAGCATGGGCAGGGACAGCAGCATAGACAGCGCCAGGCGCAGTTTCATCGGATACGTCTCCAGCAGGTGGGCAAGGGAGGCATCATCGTAGAGCCGAGCCCATGCTCGGCTGATGCCTCGATTGAAGAGCAGCCGAGCGCGGGCTCGGCTCTACAGCATCCCATGCGTGGCCACAGGATCGCCGGGTCACTGGCGGATGATTTCGATCTCGCCATCGCTGACGTCGGCCACGGCCTGGTAGTCGGCCTCGGCCTGGAAGTCATCCAGGCGCATGCGGCTGCCGCTGGCGACCACCGTTACCGGCACCGCGTGGAAGCGCAGCGGCTCACCTTCGACCAGGCGGTCGGCATCGCGGCCGGGGCTGACCACCCAGACCTTGCCCTCGCCGTCAGCACTGTAGACCTGTGCCTGGCCATCGGGCTCCACGCACAGGGCAGTGTCTTCGTCGATGCCGATGCCGACGATGCCGGGGTCGCCACTGTCCTGGGCGGCGCGCGCCACGAACACGATCAGGCGACCGAGCCGGTCGCGCTTGTCGAAGTGGGTGTCGGTGACCACGCGCTGCAGGTAGGGCATCTGCAGGAAGCCACTGTCCATGGTCACCGCACTGCCCATCGGGTCGGCCAGCGCACCGGCGGAGGTGATGCTGCCGCCGTCCATCGCGCCGTAGGCATAGCCACCGAGGATGGCGAGCCCAGCGCTGGTACCGGCAATCGGCTTGCCGGCGCGCACATGGGCGTTCAGCGCGCGGTTGAGCGCAGTGCCCTTCCAGAAGCGGATGTAGCGCGACTGGTCACCACCGGCAATGAAGATGGCATCGGCGGCGGCAACCACGCGCAGCACGGCCGGATCGTCGGCGCCGCGGCGGCTGTCGAAGACCAGCGTCTGCACTGCGGTGGTACCGCCGATCTCGCGGTACAGGCGGTCCTGCAGCTCATCACTGCCAGAAGCGCGCAGGATCAGCACGCGGCCATTGCCAGCCTGCTTCAGCCACCAGTGGAAGGCCTCCGGCACCCATTCGCCACCGCCCATCAGCATCATGGCCGGTGCGCGCGGACCGGGCCGGGGCGCGTCGAGATCGCCGGCTTCGTAGTAGGCGAAGCCCGGGCCCTGCAGGTCCTGCGCAAGGGCGACCAACGGCACGGCCAAGACCAGCAGCGCCAGCCAGGCGAAGGGGGCACGCACGGTCCGATGGAGGCGTCGCATCTTGATCTCCCTGAACAAAATCGACTTGCAAGCGTTTCCACTCTTTGCCAGATAGGGACCCAGTAGTCAAGGACATGAAAAAGGCGTTAAATGCGCGCGCCCGTTCCGGAAATCTGAATGGGGGACAGGGCCCCTCCTCTGCGGGCCGGCTTCATTTCCGAGAATTCCTCATGCGTAGACAGGCGATGGCGTGGTCGATCCAGCTGGCGTTGATGGGCGTGGCTGCTTCCGCGGCGGCCCAGGCACCGGCTTCCTCTTCGGTGCAACAACTGGACGCGGTGCAGGTCACCGGCTCGCGCATTCCGCGCGCCCAGGTGGAAGGCCCCGCCCCGATCACGGTGATCAACGCCGAACAGATCCGCTCCAGCGGCTTCACCAGCGTGCCGGACGTGCTGCGTGCAATGACCCAGAACGGCGGTGAGACGCAGAGCCAGCAGTCTTCCAGCGGCGCCGACTTCTCGCCCGGCGCCCAGCAGGTGGACCTGCGCGGCCTCGGCCCGAACCACACGCTGGTGCTGGTCAATGGCCGCCGCATCGCCGACTTCCCGATGCCGTTCAAGGGCCGCAGCAACTTCACCGACGTCTCCAACATCCCGCTGGGGATGATCGAGCGCATCGAAGTGCTGACCGGCAGTGCCTCGGCCATCTACGGCTCGGACGCGATCGCAGGCGTGGTCAACTTCATCCTGAAGAAAAAGGCCGACGGCACCACGATCGACATGCGCATGGGCACCACCAGCGAAGGCGGTGGCGAGTCGTTCGACATGAGCCTGGCCAGCGGCTTCAGCCGCGGCAACTTCAACGCCGTGTACAGCGTCGAGCTGCAGTCGCAGACCCCGCTGTGGGCCTATGAGCGCGACATCCAGGATTCGACCCAGGACGGCCCCACCGAGGGCTCGCGCATCGCCCGCCGCGCTTACCTGCGTACGGACTACAACGACGACTACCTGGATCCGGGCGCGGCCACCTGCGAAGCGCTGGCCGGGCAGAACCAGGGCAGCACCTACCGCGCCTACCGCCCGCGCTACGGTTATTACTGCGGCAGCGACAGCTCGATCGGCTACGGCACCATCCTCAGCAAGCGCCGCGGCGCCAATGGCTACGCCTCGCTGAGCTACGACTTCGACAACGGCCAGCAATGGTTCGCCGATGTGCAGCTGGGCTACCACACGATGTCGCTGATGCGCGACGTCACCAAGTGGGGCCGCATGGACGCCAATGGCGATGAGTCGGGCTACTTCAACAACCAGGCCACCGGCGAGATCGAGTTCTGGCAGCGCCAGTTCTCACCCGAGGAAATGGGGGGCCTGCGCAATGCGATGGTACGCAGCACGCAGAAGACCTTCAGCGTGACCACCGGCTTCAAGGGCAATCTGGCCGGCAACTGGGACTACGAAGCGGCGCTGAGCCATTCGCAGTACCAGTCGCGGATCAGCTGGGCGCAGATCATCGCCGCCAAGGCCAATGACCTGTTCCTGGGCCCGCAGCAGGGCGTGGACGACGACGGTTTCCCGATCTACAACGCGGACCCGTCGCGGCTGTACCGGCCGCTGACCCGCGCCGAGTACGATTCGATTGCCGCACGCACTACCTATTCGCCGAAGTCGCGCACCGAGACGGCTGCATTCACGCTGACCAATTCCGCGCTGTTCGGCCTGCCGGGCGGTGATGCCGGGTTCGCCGCGACCGTGGAAGTGGGCCAGCAGGCCTATGCGCTGAATCCCGATCCGCTGGCCACCCAGTACTACTACTACAGCTGGAAGGATTCGGACGGCCAGGGCTCGCGCAACCGCTGGGCGACCGCCGCCGAGCTGCGCATGCCGCTGCACGAGACGGTCAACCTGAGCGTGGCCGGCCGCTACGACCAGTACCGCTATTCCGGCCACACCATCGGCAAGGCGACCTGGAGCGGCGGTCTGGAATGGCGCCCGATCGACACGCTGCTGGTACGCGGTTCGTATGGCACCGCGTTCCGCGCGCCGGACCTGCACTACGTGTTCGCCGGACCGGGCAACGACGAGACCACCGCCGAAGACCTGTACAGCTGCCGCGCCGATGGCGCTAGCGACTGTTCCGACTACGAGCGCAACCTGATCCGCAGCCGCACCGGCAACCGCCAGCTCGACCCGGAAACCAGCACCTCGTGGAGTGCAGGCTTCGTCTGGTCGCCGGCGATCGGCCTGGACCTGTCCGTGGACTGGTTTGACATCGACATGCGCAAGCAGGTGCAGGACATGGACGTTCGCACGCTCCTGGCCAACGAAGCCAACTGCCGCCTGGGTACTGCCGACATCAACTCGCCGACCTGCGTGGACGCGCTCGACCGCATCACCCGCACCGGTGATGGCCGCCTATACGGCGTGCGCGTCGCTCCGATCAACGTCGCCCGCGAATCGACCTCCGGTATCGACGTCGGCCTGCGCTACCGCATGCAGACCGGCATCGGCGATTTCATCCTCAACGGCACCCACACCTGGGTGAAGAAGCACGATTTCCAGCGCTACCCCGGTGACCCGACCCTGGACCAGTTCGCGGTCAACAGCGGATTCGACATCCCGCGTACCAAGACCAGCCTGAGCGTGACCTGGGAGAAGGACGCGTGGTCGGCGACGGTCTATGGCTCGCGCCTGGGCAAGCTGCCAACTTCGGACAGCTACGACCAGTCGTTCGACTGGGACAGCGGCGACAGCCCGTACGTGAAGGCGACCTACCGCTACAACGCCTCGGTGCAGTACCGCTTCGACGACCACTCGCGCCTGTCGCTGTCGGTGGTCAATGTGTTCAACAAGATGCCGCCGAAGGACACCACGTATACCGCGTACCCGTACTACGACGTGTCCTGGTTCGACAGCGTCGGCCGCACCATCAACCTGCAGTACACCCACAAGTTTGGCGGCACCGCGCTGTAAGGCGCGCCGCCTTGCAGGACGTGGACGACAAGGCCCGCCATTGGCGGGCCTTGTCATTTGCGCTCTGGTAGATGCCCACCTTGGCGGGCACTGTCTCGCCGCGCGCCCACCAAGGTGGGCGGCTATCAGTGGGCCACCGGGGTTTTCCACACAATGCGTGGAGAGTGATGGGAACTTGATGTGGACAAGTGGGTTCGAGCGTTGCGATGCAGGCATTTCCGGGCGTGGTTATTTTTTATCCACGCCTCCCGTTGTTTTCCACACCACGCGTGGAAAGCGATGGGAACTTGGTGTGGACAAGTGGGTGCGAGCATTGCAGCGCAGGCGTTTCGAAGCGTGGTGAAAATCTGTCCAGGTCGCGCGGGCGAGCCCCTTGTAGAGCCGAGCCCACGCTCGGCTCCGGCTGGCATCAGCCGAGCATGGGCTCGGCTCTACATCGGCTTCGCCGGTTTTCCACATGCGGCGTGGAAAGCGATGGGAACTTGGTGTGGACAAGTGGGTGCGAGCATTGCAGCGCAGGCGTTTCGAAGCGTGGTGATTTTTTATCCATATTCAGAAACGCGAACGCCCCGCACGAGGCGGGGCGTCCGGGGTTGATCCGATGCCGCTGGATCAGACGTTGAAGCGGAAGTGCAGGATGTCGCCTTCCTGCACGCGGTATTCCTTGCCTTCCAGGCGCAGGCGACCGGCTTCCTTGGCGCCGGCTTCGCCCTTGTACTTGATGAAGTCGTCATACGCGATGGTTTCGGCGCGGATGAAGCCCTTCTCGAAGTCTGTGTGGATGACCGCGGCAGCCTGCGGGGCGGTGGCACCCTTGCGCACCGTCCACGCGCGGACTTCCTTCACGCCTGCGGTGAAGTAGGTCTGCAGGCCCAGCAGGCTGTAGGCCGCGTTGATCACGCGGTTCAGGCCCGGCTCGCTCAGGCCCAGGTCGGCCAGGAAGGTATCGCGGTCTTCGTCGTCGAGCTGGGACAGCTCTTCCTCGATCGCGGCCGACACCGGCACCACCTGCGCGCCTTCTGCGGCGGCATGCGCGCGCACAGCTTCCAGGTGCGGGTTGTTCTCGAAACCGTCTTCCAGCACGTTGGCGATGTACATCACCGGCTTCAGGGTCAGCAGGAACAGGTCGCGTACCAGCGCCTTTTCTTCATCATCCAGGCCGACCGAACGACCAGCCTTGCCGTCGGACAGTGCCGCCTGCAGCTTGGCCAGCACCGGCTTGCGCGCCGCTGCGTCCTTGTCGCCGCCCTTGGCTGCACGCTCGGCACGGTTCAGCGCCTTCTCGACGCTGTCCAGGTCGGCCAGCGCCAGCTCGGTATCGATGGTTTCGATGTCCGAGATCGGGTCGACCTTGCCGGCGACGTGCACGATGTCACCGTGCTCGAAGCAGCGCACCACGTGGGTGATGGCATCGACTTCGCGGATGTGCGCCAGGAACTTGTTGCCCAGGCCTTCACCGCTGGCGGCACCGGCGACCAGGCCGGCGATGTCGACGAACTCGACCGCGGTCGGGATGACCTTCTGCGGGTTGATGATGCCCGCCAGCTCGTTCAGGCGCGGGTCCGGCACCGGCACGATGCCGACGTTCGGCTCGATGGTGCAGAACGGGAAGTTCGCCGCGGCGATGCCCGCCTTGGTCAGCGCATTGAACAGGGTCGACTTGCCGACGTTGGGCAGGCCGACGATGCCGCATTTGATACCCATGGGTGACAGCTCTCTGGGGTGAAAGTGATTGGGGAAACAGCGACATGGGCGCTGCTTTTCCAATCATTCTCCGTACCGACCAACGGTCGGTACCTACCGACCTGGTTGACTCCGTACCGACCAACGGTCGGTACCTACCGGCCTGGTTGACTCCGTACCGACCAACGGTCGGTACCTACCGGCCTGGTTGACTCCGTACCGACCAACGGTCGGTACCTACCGGTCTGGTTGACTCCGTACCGGCCAACGGTCGGTACCTACCGGTTATTTCGGGGTGTGCAGGCGCTTCATCGCTTCGTTGAAATCGCCCTGCACCGCCAGCGGCAGCACGTCGATCGCATCGTCGATGGCGCGCGCGATCAGCACGTCATCGTCCTTCGACGGGCGGCCGAGCACCCAACCCACCACGCGGTCCTTGTGGCCGGGGTGGCCAATGCCCACGCGCAGGCGATGGAACTTGCCATGGCCGAGCAGGCGGATGGTGTCGCGCAGACCGTTCTGACCGCCGTGGCCACCGTCGAACTTCAGCCGTGCCGCGCCGGGCGGCAGGTCCAGTTCGTCGTGGGCCAGCAGGGTTTCCTCCGGCTCGATCTTCCAGAACCGCTGCGCGGCGGTGACCGACTTGCCGCTGAGGTTCATGAAGGTGGCGGGCTTGAGGAGCCACACCGTCTGCCCGGCGATCTCGACCTTGGCGGTCTCACCGAACAGCTTGCTGTCCACATTCCATCGCGCACCGGCTTTCTCCGCCAGGGCCTCAACGAAATGAAACCCGGCATTGTGCCGGGTCCGGGCGTGTTCCGATCCGGGGTTGCCCAGACCGACGATCAGTCGCAGTCCTGCCATGGTTCCTTCCAGTACGGTGCCTGCCCGCAGGCAGGCACCGTAGCGGTATTACTCGGCGGCAGCCGCTTCTTCGTCGGCCGCGTCGGCCTTGCCGGCCTTGGCGGTGACGATGGCGTCGTCGTGGTCCTTGCCCAGCGCCAGGGCCGGGATTTCCACGCCCTTCGGCAGCTTGATGTCGGACAGGTACACCACGTCACCGGCCTTCAGCTCGCCCAGGTCGACTTCGATCGACTCCGGCAGGTCCTTCGGCAGGCAGGTGATGGTCACTTCCTTCAGTTCGTGGGTGACCACGACGTCGGCAGCCTTGCCGGCCGGCGAGGTGTCTTCGTTGACGAAGTGCAGCGGGACCGAAGCGGTCAGGGCTTCGTTCTCGTTCACGCGCTGGAAGTCCAGGTGCATGATCAGCTGCTTGTACGGGTGGCGCTGCATGTCACGCAGCAGGACCTTCTGCACCTGGCCATCCAGGTTCAGGTCCAGGATCGAGGCATAGAACCACTCGTTCTGCTGGGCCAGCCAGATTTCGTTGTGGTCCAGGCTGATGGCGACCGGCTCGGCGTTGCCGCCGTACACGATGGCCGGGATCACACCGGCGTGACGCAGGCGGCGGCTCGCACCCTTACGCTGCAGTTCACGCTTGGTGACCTTGATTTCATGGGTCTTCGACATTTTCGACTACTCAGGTTGTTGCCGCGCCCTGCGGCGTGGCGGTTGAAGATGCTTCCGCGACCAGAAGCACCCGGGGTATGCCCCCGCCGTTGCCGGCAGGGGCGAAAACTCAGTCGACGTACAGCGAGCTGACCGACTCACCGAAGGCGATGCGGCGCATCGTTTCAGCCAGCATTTCCGCCACGCTCAGCTGGCGGATCTTGCTGCACACCCGCGCCGCGTCCTTCAGCGGGATGGTGTCGGTCACCACCAGCTCGTCGAGCTGGGAATTGGTGATGTTGTCCACCGCCGGGCCCGACAGCACCGCGTGGGTGCAGTAGGCGGCGACCTTGAGCGCACCGCGCGCCTTCAGGGCAGCAGCAGCGGCGCACAGGGTGCCGGCGGTGTCGACGATGTCATCGACCATCACGCAGGTCTTGCCTTCGACGTCACCGATGATGTTCATCACGGTGGAGACGTTGGCGCGCGGGCGGCGCTTGTCGATGATCGCCAGGTCGGCGTCATCCAGGCGCTTGGCCACCGCACGGGCACGGACCACGCCGCCCACGTCCGGCGACACAACGATCAGGTTCTCGGTGCCGTAGGCGCGCCAGATGTCGGCCAGCAGCAGCGGGGACGCGTACACGTTGTCCACCGGAATATCGAAGAAGCCCTGGATCTGGTCGGCGTGCAGGTCGACGGTCAGCACGCGATCAGCGCCCGCGGTGCTGAACATCTTGGCCGCCAGCTTGGCGGTGATCGGCACGCGCGAGGAGCGCATGCGGCGATCCTGGCGCGAGTAGCCGAAATACGGCACCACGGCGGTGACACTGGCCACCGATGCGCGCTTGAGCGCGTCGATCAGCACCAGCAGCTCCATCAGGTTTTCCGCGCTCGGCGCGCAGGTCGGCTGGATCACGAACACGTCCTGCTTGCGGACGTTCTCTTCGATCTCCACCTGCACTTCGCCATCGGAGAAGTGCGAGACCAGCGCCTTGCCCGGGCGAACCCCCAGTTCCTTGCAGATGTTCTGCGCCAGACGTTTGTTGGCGTTGCCGGAAAAGACCAGCAGGTTCGGGGACTCTTGCATCATGATTGTCTCGGGCGGGGACGAGTGGCGGGGATCCGGAGTCGGCAAGGACCCCGATGGACCCTTGCTGCTGACAACACCGCGGTTGTTTCCACGTCCCGCGCGGGCGATGCGCTGGAAGGCGCGGACACAGCCGCTATTGGCAGGGGCGGTAGGATTCGAACCTACGAATGCCAGGATCAAAACCTGGTGCCTTGGGCCTCTTGGCGACGCCCCTGCAGTGATAAATCAGTGTTGCTCGAGTGCATCCAGCAGTGGCGAACGCGCTACGCCCGCTGCCACCCTTGCCCGCAACTCCTTCGGCAACTTCGACCGTCCCTGCTCTGCGGCAGACTGCGATGCGAACTCGACGAAACAACCACTTCCCGAACCGGTCAGCCGCGCCGTGCCGATGTCGCTCAACGCGGCGAACGCTGCCTCGACGGCAGGCTCACGGCGGCGCAGCACCGGTTCGAACGCATTCCCGACCAAGGTCCCGGAAGCGAAGTCCTCTATTTTCGCCACTGGGCTGTCGCGCGTCAAATCCGGGTCTGCAAACAGTGCTGGCGTAGGAACATGAACGCCCGGTTCGACCAGCACGTACCAGGCCGGGGCCAGAGTGATCGGCTGCAGGCGCTCGCCCACGCCTTCGGCCCAGGCGTTGCGCCCGCGCACGAATACCGGCACATCTGCGCCCAGGCGCAGGCCCAGCGCCGCCAAAGCCTCTTCATCCAGACCCGCCCGCCACAGCCGGTTCAGCACCACCAGCGCCGTGGCCGCGTCGGACGACCCCCCGCCAAACCCACCCCCGGCGGGAACGTGCTTTTCGACGATGATGTCTGCACCTTGCTCGACCTTTGCCGCTTCCTGGAGCAGGCGCGCGGCACGCACCGCCAGGTCATCAGCCTCGGCCACGCCGGCCAGGCCCTCGCCCTCACGGCGCACCTGGCCGTCTTCACGCAGGCGCAGGCCAATGCGATCGCCCCAGTCCAGCAGGCGGAACACGGTCTGCAGCTCGTGGTAGCCGTCGGCGCGGCGGCCGGTGATGTGCAGGAACAGGTTCAGCTTGGCCGGGGCCGGCCACCAGGACCAGCCCGCGTCATCGTGCCCGGCACTCATGGGGCGCCCTGCCCCCACTGGTCCACCAGCAGGCGCACCTTGGCGTCGCCATTGCTGGCCTCGATCCGGCGCGGCAGCGCCGGGCGTCCGGCCTCGGCCGGGTACCAGTCCAGATACTGCACCTGCCAGCCCATCTGCTGCATGCGACGCGGCCGGCCGTCAGCGTCGCGCTCGACCTTCTCCGGACCGGCAGCATCGCCGGCCACCAGGCCACGGATCCACTGCGGCAGCTGGTTGACCGGTATGTCCCAGCCGGTCGCTTCCAGCAGCAGCTGCTGGGCGTCCTCGCCGTCACGCGGCCCGCCGGCCAGTCCTTCCAGGCGGCCGGCTTCGGAATGGGTATCGCCGGCCAGCTTCCAGCTCTGCCGGGTCACCGGCGCGCTCAGCTCGACCACATAGCGGCGTCCTTCCTGCTTCCAGTCGATGCGTCCGCTGCCGCCGTCCTTGCCCTTGCTGACCGCGACCCGGCCCTGGAAAGCCCAGTCCGGCTGTGCCTGCAGCGCGGCCACGCGCGCCGCCTCGGCCTGCGCCGCTTCGGCTGAAACAACCTCGACCACCGCCGGCGCCGGGGTCTTCTGCGTGCCCACGCTGGTACAGGCGGTCACCGCCAGGGTCACGGCCGCCAACAGCAGCGGCCGGATCAGGGAAACACTCATGGATTGAATTTCTCGCGGGCGCGCAGCAGCGCGCGGTTTTCAGGATCGAGCTTGGCCGCTTCTTCGAAGAAGTGGCGGGCCTCGTCATGCTTGCCCAGCACCCAGAGCACTTCGCCAACGTGGGAAGCGATCTCCGGGTCCTTGGCCAGGGTCCAGGCCCGGCGCAGCTGCACCAGTGCTTCTTCCTTGCGACCCAGGCGATACAGCACCCAGCCATAGCTGTCGACGATGGCGGCGTTGTCCGGTTCGGCCACGCGGGCGCGGTCGATCAGCTCCAGCGCTTCCTGCAGGCGGCCGGTACGGTCGGCCAGGGTGTAGCCCAAGGCATTCAGGGCCGGCACGTTTTCCGGGTCGGTCACCAGGATCTTGCGCAGGTCGGCCTCGGCGCGCGGGATATCGTCGCGGCGCTCCCAGGCGAGTGCACGGGCGTACAGCAGGCCGTTGTCATCGGGGTAGGCGGCCAGGCCGCGGGCCAATGCATCCAGTTCGCCGGCACTGTCATCGCCGCGCTGGCGCAGTTCAGCCTCCAGCAGATAGGCGTCGCGACGCACATCGTCATCGACCACCGCATCGGACTGGATCGCGTGCACTTCATCCAGGGCCTGCGGCAGGCGCCCGGCCAGGGCCTGGGCATTGGCCGCGCGCAAGCGCGCTTCGCTCAGCTCATCGCCGCCGGGCACGCTGTGGTACCACTGCACCGCCTCCGGATAGCGCTTCAGGTACTCGGCGATCTTGCCCAGCAGCAGGCGCTGCGCCGGGTCCGGCTTGGCCGCCTGCCGCGACAGTTCGTTGTAGAGATTGGACAGCGCTGCCTTGTCGCCCTGCTTGGCCAGCAGCGAGGCGCGCATGCCCCAGGTCTGCACGTCCTGCGGGCCGAACGCCAGCACGCGCTCGGCCGCAGCAGGCTGCCCCAGGCTGTCGTAGGCGATGGCCACCGCATTGCGCAGTTCCGGGTCCTGGCGCGTCTTCGGCTCCACATCGTGCAGCAGCGACAGCGCCTTGTCGGTCTCGCCCGCTTGTTGCAACTGGCTGGCGCGCAGCAGTGCCACACGTGGCTCTTCCGGGAAGCGCTTGACCACCTCATCGATCATCCGCCGCGCCAGCTCGGGCTTTTCCATGCGCAGCGCGAGTCGGCCAAACTCCTGCCAGGCCTCGATCTTCGGCGGAATTGCATTGGCATCGACCAGCTCGCCGAGCACCTGCGCCGGCACCGCCGGGTCGCGCCCACCGCCGATCAGCGCGGCCAGGGCGAACTTCCAGCCGCGCTCGTCGGGGTCGGCCAGCAGCGCCTGAAGTTCAGTGCGGGCGGCCTTCACATCGCCCTGGCGCATGGCCAGCGCACCGGCGGCGCTGCGCAGGGTCAACGAGCTTGGCGCGCGCTGCTGCCACAGGGCCAGGCCCTTGGCGGCGCTGGCGTCATCGTTGGCGAGCATGGAAATGCGGGTCGCGCGCTCGGCCAGGCCGGCGTCGCCGTCGGTCTGCTGGGCCGCCTGCAGGTACCAGCGCGCCGCCTCGGCCAGCTTGCCGGCCTGCAGCGCGAACTCACCGGCCATCACCGGTTCCAGCGCCAGTTCCTCAGTGGCCGGGGCCCTTACAGGGGCCTTGGCCGGCACCGCCGCCAGGGCCTGGCTGCAGGCCAGGGACAGCAGCAGAACACTGGGGATGCGAATCAATGCGGGCATCGTCGGCATCGGGGCCTTAAAATGTCGTCCAATGGCCAGCAGCTTATCGCAAGCAACTGAACAATGACCCTGTGGGTGCTCGGACTGAATCACCAGACCGCACCGGTGGAACTGCGCGAGCGCGCGGCCTTCGCCGGTGAGGCGTTGCCGCGCGCGCTCGGTTCGCTGCGCGATACCCCGCAGATTGCCGAGGCGGTGCTGCTGTCCACCTGCAACCGCACCGAACTGTACGCCGTGGCCGAGTCGGCACAGGCGCTGGACCAGTGGCTGCGCAGCCAGGCCGGCGACCTGCAGGGCTATCTGTACCAGCATGCCGATGCCGAGGCTGTGCGCCACCTGTTCCGGGTCGCCACCGGGCTGGACTCGATGGTGCTGGGCGAACCGCAGATCCTCGGCCAGGTGAAGGACGCCTGGTCGACCGCGCGCGACCATGGCCTGCTCGGCCAGCGCCTGGACCGCCTGTTCCAGCAGACCTTCTCGGTGGCCAAGCGTGCGCGGACCGATACCCAGATCGGCACCAACCCGGTGTCGGTGGCCTCGGCGGCCGTGCGCCTGGCACAGAACGCGTTCGCCCGGCTGGACGATTCCACCGTGCTGCTGGTCGGTGCCGGCGAGACCATCGAACTGGCTGCACGGCACCTGAGTGAAGGCAAGGTGCGGCGGCTGCTGATCGCCAACCGCACCCTGGCCCACGCGCAGGAACTGGCCAGCCGCCATGGCGGCGTGGCCCTGCCGCTGACCGAACTGGACCGCCACCTGGGCGAGGCCGACGTGGTGTTCTCGGCCACCGCCGCGCGCGAGCCGGTGATCCATCGCGAGATGGTGGCCAAGGCCCTGCGTGCACGCCGGCACAAGCCGATGCTGCTGTTCGACCTAGCCGTGCCGCGCGACATCGAAGCCGAGGTCGGCACGCTCAACGACGCCTTCCTCTACACCGTCGATGACCTGGAACGCGCGGTGGAAGACAACCGTCGTGGCCGCCGCGAGGCCGCTGCCGAGGCCGAGGCGATCATCGACCTGCAGGTATCGCGCTTCATCGAGACCCAGCAGGCCAGCGCCTACCAGGCACCACTGCGGCAGCTGCGCGCGTTCGGCGAAGCCACCCGTGCCGAGCTGCTGGAGCGCGCGCGCCAGCAGCTGGCCAACGGCAAGCCCGCCGACGAAGTGCTGGAACTGCTGGCCCACGGCCTGACCAACCGCCTGCTGCACCCGCCGACCGCCGCACTGCGCGCCGCCGCGCTGAGTGGCGATGCCGACCTGACCCGCGCCGCCGAGCGCCTGTTCCCGGCCACGCCGGGTTACCGCCACCCACCCGTGAGACCCGATGACGCCGACCCTGCGCCGTAAGCTGGAAGCGCTGGCCGAGCGCCGCGAAGAACTGGAACGCCTGCTCGCCGAACCCGATGTGGTCGCCGACAACACCCGTTTCCGCGACCTTTCGCGCGAATTCGCCCAACTTGAACCGGTTGCCACTGCACTGGCCGATGAAGCCCGTGCCAAGGCCGACCTGGCCGCCGCCGAAGGCATGCGCGCCGATCCCGATCTGCGCGAGCTGGCCGACGAGGAGATCGCCGCCGCGCAGGCGCGCCTGCAGGCGCTGGAGCAGGAGCTCGCATTGCTGCTGGTGCCACGCGACCCGCGCGACGAAGGCAACCTGTTCCTGGAAGTGCGCGCCGGCACTGGCGGCGACGAAGCCGCGATCTTCGCTGGCGACCTGTTCCGCATGTACGCCCGCTATGCCGAGCGCCAGGGCTGGAAGGTCGAGATCGAATCGGACAGCCCGGGCGAGCACGGCGGCTACAAGGAGGTGGTGGCACGCGTGGTCGGCCGGGGAGCGTTCTCGCGGCTGAAGTTCGAATCGGGCACGCACCGCGTGCAGCGCGTGCCGGCCACCGAATCGCAGGGCCGCATCCACACCTCGGCGGCCACCGTGGCAATCATTCCGGAGGCCGACGAAGTCGATGACATCGTCATCAACCCCGCCGACCTGAAGGTGGATACGTTCCGCTCGTCCGGCGCCGGTGGCCAGCACGTCAACAAGACCGAGTCGGCGATCCGCATCACCCACCTGCCGACCGGCGTAGTGGTGGAATGCCAGACCGAACGCAGCCAGCACGCCAATCGCGACAAGGCGATGAAGCGCCTGAAGGCGCAGCTGCTCGATGCCGAACGCCAGCGCCAGGACGCGGCGCAGGCCGAATCGCGGCGCCTGCAGGTCGGCAGCGGCGACCGCAGCCAGCGCATCCGCACCTACAACTTCCCGCAGGGCCGGATCACCGACCACCGCGTGGAAGGCCTGACCCTGTACGACCTGCCCAACATCCTGGCCGGCGACCTCGACCCGCTGCTGCAGCGACTCAGCCACGAACACCAGGTCGACGCCCTGGCGCAGTTGTCGGCGGACTGATCACGATGACGGCCTGGCAGCAGCGACAGCACCTGCAGCAGGCGATCGCGCGCCAGCCCGGCGACTTCGTGGCCTGGGTGATGCTGGCCGACCTGGAACTGGAAGCCGGCGACATCGCTGCCGGCGAGCAGGCCGCACGACGCGCACTGCAACTGCGCCCCAACCATCCCGAAGCGCTGGCGCGGCTGGGCCGCGTGGCCTGGATGGCCGGCGCACATGGCGATGCAGCGAAGCTGCTGGGCCAGGCTTCGGCACTGGCCCCGCAGCACCCGGGCATCGCGTTGTGGCTGGGCCATGCGCTGGAAGATGCCGATGATGCCGAAGGGGCGGCGACGGCCTATCGCCGCGCGCATGCGCTGATGCCGGGCGAACCCTATATCGCCGCCCAGCGCCTGGCCTGGCAGCGTCGCCTGTGCGACTGGCAGGACGTGGACGCACTGGCCACACAAGTGCGTGGCGCACTGGCCAGCGGCCAAGGTGTGGTCGAACCGTTCGCGTTCCTCAGCGAGGATGCCACCGCAGCCGAACAGCTGGCCTGCGCGCGCGCGCGCGCTGCGGTGATTGCTTCGGGAGTGCGTCCCCTTCCCGCCACGAAGGTGCGCGGGCGCGGCCCCTTGCGGGTCGGCTTCCTGTCCAATGGCTTTGGCGCCCATCCCACCGGGCTGCTGACCGTGGCCCTGTTCGAGCAGTTGCGTCATGACCCGGCAGTGCAACTGCATCTGTTCGCGTTGAATCGTGATGACGGCAGCCGCATCCGCCAGCGGCTGCAGGCAGCGGCACAGCTGCATGATGTGGCTGGCCTGCGACATGCCGATACCGCCGCACGCATCCGCGCACAGGGCATCGACCTGCTGTTCGACCTGCGCGGATGGGGCGGCGGCGGCACGCCGGAGGTACTGGCGATGCGCCCTGCCCCGCTGCAGTTGAACTGGCTGGCTTACCCCGGCACGTCCGGGGCGCCGTGGATGGATGCCGTGATCGGCGACAGCTTCGTTTTGCCAGTTTCACTGGAGCCGCACTACAGCGAACGGGTGCTGCGCCTGCCGCGTGCCTTCCAGCCCTCGGACAACACCCGCATGCTGGAGCCGGCACCGTCCCGCGCCGAGTGCGGGTTGCCCGGAAACGGCGTCGTGTTCTGCTGCTTCAACAACAGCTACAAGCTCAACCCGCGCAGCATGGGCCGCGCCTTCGCAGTGCTGCAGGCGGTGCCCGGCAGCGTGCTGTGGCTGCTGTCCGGCCCCGGCCATGCCGACGCCCGCCTGCGCAGCGCCGCACAGGCCGCTGGCCTGGACCCAACGCGGCTGGTGTTCATGGCCAAACTGCCGCATCCGCAGTATCTGGCCCGCTATCAGCTGGCCGACCTGTTCCTCGACACGCATCCGTACAACGCCCACACCACCGCGTCCGACGCGCTGTGGGCCGGCTGCCCGGTGCTGACCTGCCCCGGCGACACGTTCGCCGCGCGCGTGGCCGGCAGCCTCAACCACCATCTGGGGCTGGCGCGGATGAATGTCGCCGACGATGCGGCGTTCATCACCACCGCCAGCGCGCTGGGCAATGACCCGGCGGCGCTGGCCGCGTTGCGCGCTGAACTGGCACAGGCGCGCGAGCGCAGCGGGCTGTTCGACATGGGCGGGTTTGCCCGCGATCTGTCAGCGTTGGTGCAGCAACTGGCACGTGAGAACGGCTGGACGGGCGCAGCAGGGTAAGCGCGACCAGGTAGCGTCGACATCGCCTGGGCAGCCCCTGCGCTACGCTCGGGCTTCCTCCCCGCGGGTGTGACGATGGCCAAGCTCAAGCGCAAGGACTACGACGAACTGCTGCTGCCTTTGCAGCTGGAACTGACCGCCATGGCGCGCTGGGTGCAGCACAGCGGGCAACGCCTGCTGGTGCTGTTTGAAGGGCGCGACACGGCGGGCAAGGGCGGCGCGATCCAGGCCATCAGCCAGCACCTCAACCCGCGCCAGTGCCGCGTGGTGGCACTGCCCAAGCCCACCGACCGCGAAGCCACGCAGTGGTACTTCCAGCGCTACGCCTCGCACTTGCCCGCCGCCGGCGAGATCGTGCTGATGGACCGCAGCTGGTACAACCGCGCAGGCGTCGAACGGGTCATGGGCTACTGCAGCGAGACCGAGTACCAGCAGTTCCTGCGCCAGGCGCCGGTGTTCGAACAGCTGCTGGTGGATGACGGCATCCTGCTGTTCAAGTACTGGCTGTGCGTGGACCAGGAGCAGCAGGAGAAGCGCTTCGCCGAGCGCCACCTCGATCCGCTGAAGGGCTGGAAGCTGTCCCCGGTGGACCTGAAATCGCGCAGCAAGTACAGCGCCTATACCGAAGCCCGCGAGGCGATGCTGCGCGCGACGCATCGCGAGGCGGCGCCGTGGACGCTGGTGGATTTCAACGACCAGCGGCTGGGCCGGCTGACGCTGGTACGCAACCTGCTGGACCGGTTGCCCGATACGCGGGTGGATGCACCGTTGCCCGAGCTGCCGAAGCTGAAGGGCAAGCTGCATCGCGAGCACTACGATGTGCTGAAGCCGATCGAGAACTTCCCGGTCGAGGATTAGGGTGGGTCGGCAGGGCCTGCGGCCCTGCACCTGCTACGAACCAAGGCAACAGCAACAGCCGAAGCAGAAGCGGGTTTCCTGTGGGTAGGCAGGGTGGGTCCGCTTGCGGGGGACGCCGTAAATACGTCCATGTAGGCTCGGTCGCCGCATCCATGCGGCTCACGCCCCCGCAAGCGGACCC
>NZ_JBSRQL010000031.1:0-18701 GCF_054083135.1 Stenotrophomonas maltophilia group sp. LNF247 | reverse complement strand
TGGCCGGCAACCCGATGGCGTTACATCGCCCGGTAGATTCATGCCATGCGTGGGTAAGATGGTCCCCACGGAAGGCGGTGCCAACCGAGGTTGGCACCCACCAATGGCAGAGCGTACAAAAAAAGCGGCGCCCCACGGGGCGCCGCTTTGACCTCAACGATGTTCAGTCGAGCATGGCTCGACCCTACTTTGCAGCGGCCGCAGCCTTGTCCTTCATCAACGCGTCGCGGGCAGCCTTGAACGGGTTGCCTTCGTACCAGTTCGGCCAACGATCGCCACCGGCCAGTTCCTTGCCCACGCCGTACATCAACTGAAGGTCTTCGACGGTACCGTCCAGCTTCCAGGTGGCCGCGTCGAACTCGTCCTTCGGGCCGTGGTAACGGTTGGCGCCGTAGTCGGCTGCGGCCTTGCGGCCAGCGTCAACGCCGCCCTCGCGCAGGTCCTCGCCGCCATCGGCGTACAGGGCCGGCACGCCGGCTTTGGCGAAGTTGAAGTGGTCCGAGCGGAAGTAGAAGCCGCTCTGCACCGACGTCTCACCATGCAGCGTGCGGTCCTGGGCAGCGGCCAGCGGCTTGAGGATGTCCTCCAGCTCCGAACTGCCGAAGCCGGTGACGGTCACGTCCTTGGCACGGCCGGCCACTGACATCGCGTCGATGTTGATCACGCCAGCAATCTTGTCCAGCGGGAAAGTCGGATGGGCAACGTAGTACTTCGAACCCAGCAGGCCGGATTCTTCCAGGGTCACCGCCAGGAACACCACCGAGCGCTCCGGCTTCGGATCCTGGTGCGCCATGGCTTCGGCCACTTCGAGAATACCGGCGACGCCGGTCGCATTATCGACGGCGCCGTTGTAGATGTTGTCGCCGGTCTCGCCCTCATGCTTGCCCAGGTGATCCCAGTGCGCCATGTACAGCACCGCCTCGTCAGCGCGCTTGCTACCCGGCAACACACCCACCACGTTGCGCGACTGCTTCTGTGCGATCTGGCTCTTGAGGTCGACCGCAGCGGTGGCCTTCAGCGGCACCGGCTTGAAACCGCGCTTGCTGGCATCCTTGTAGGCCTGCGCCAGGTCCAGGCCGGCTCCGGCAAACAGCGCCTTGGCCGCGTCGGCACTCAGCCAGCCCTGCACCGGAATACGGGCTTCCGGGTCATCCTTGGCCGGCAGGTCGTACTGCGGGCCAGCCCAGGAATTCTTCACCACGTCCCAGCCGTAGGACGCGCCGGCGGTGTCGTGCACGATCAGCGCGGCAGCGGCCCCCTTGCGGGCAGCCTCCTCGAACTTGTACGTCCAGCGGCCGTAGTAGGTCATGCGCTTGCCGTCGAACAGCTTCTCGTCGTCGATATGGAAGCCCGGATCGTTGACGAACATCACGACGGTCTTGCCCTTCCAGTCCTGGCCGGCGTAGTCGTTCCACTTCTGCTCCGGCGCATCGACGCCATAGCCGACGAACACCAGGTCGCTGGCATCGACCTTCACCTCGGCCTGGCCGGTACGGGTGCCGACCACCATGTCGGTGCCGAACTTCAGTTCGGTGGTCTTGCCACCCTGGGTGATCTTCAGCACGGTCGATTCGTCGGCCGTGGTCTCGGTCATCGGTACATCCTGGAACCAGCTGTCGCCGTTGCCGGGCTGCAGGCCGATGCGCTGCATCTGGTCGCGGATGTAGTTGACCGTCAGTTCTTCGCCCTTGCTGCCCGGCGCGCGGCCTTCGAACTCATCCGAAGCCAGGGTCTTGACCATCTCGGCGAAGTCGCCGGCATTGATCTCCGGGGAGAACGCATGCGCAGCCGGCTTGGCAGCTGCGGTATCGGTGGCCGGCGCGGGCGCCGGAGTGTCTTCGCCTTTGCAGGCACTGAGCGCGGCCGCAGCGGCCAGGCACAGGAGGAGTTTGCGGGGCATCGTCGATTCCTGGGTAACAAAGGGCGGCCGCGCGTCGTGCACGACCGGTGTCAGCGAGTATCACCGAACCCGAAGGCGCGGTGCGCTCAGTCCGCGGGAGCGGTTTCGGTGTCGAACGGGATCGGCTCGGCGCCGGTGACCGGGCCGATGCGCGCAGTGCGATGCACGTACAGCACCACCTCGCGTTCGAACTGCAGTGGACCCTTGACCACGGCATTCGGGCCGATGATTACACGCGGCTTGCGGCTGGCGGTCAGCGAGACACTGAAGTTCGGCTTGCGCACATGCACGCCGCCGTTGACCTGCGAACCGATACCGACGGTGATGTCACCGTTGACGGTCTCCACATCCTTGCCGACGCGGCTTTCGACCAGGCCGATGCCACCATTGACGGTCTCGACACCGCCTTCGACCTGGCTGCCGCGATCGGTGAAGATGCTGCCGTTGACGGTGCTGACGCCGCCGCTGGCGATCACTTCGCGGCCCAGGCGTACGCCGCCGTTGACCGTTTCGATCTTGCCGGTGCGCGCGCCGTCGGCGACCTTGACCCCGCCGTTGACGGTGTCGATGCTGCCGGTCTCGACGCCTTCGCCGACGCGGATGCCACCGTTGACGGTGTCCAGCTTGCCGTAGCGCTGGCCGGGTTCGGCGCTGATGCTGCCGTTGACCTTGCTGATGTTCTCCTGCGCACAGACCGGCCCGGTGGCCAGCAGTACGCCCAACAGCAGCGGAATGGAAAGAACTTTCATGGCGACCTCGATGGAAGTGCGGCTGGCAGGCCGCGTGCGGAGATGTCACCATTCCCCGGTAGCCCCCGCAACTGCCTGAAGTCACTGGAAAGCCCTTGCGCGACAACGTCTTCCCATCACGCCGACATCACATCGCCGCTGCCCGCGGCGGTCGCTGCCTGCTGCTGGGGCTGGCGTTTGCGCTGGCCCTGCCGCTGCCCAGCGGTGCGCAGACCACCCGCGAGACCGAGCGCAAGCTGCAGAAACTGCGTACCGAACTGAAGGGCGTGGCGCAGGAGCGACGGCAGATCGAGGGCCAGCGCGGGCAGGCATCGCGGCAGCTGCGCGAGGCCGACGAGAAGGTAGCCCGCACCGGCCGTGCCCTTGCGCAGACGGAAGCCGCGCTGCGCGAGCAGGGCCGCGCCCTGGCCGAAGCCGAGCAGCGCCGCAGCACGCTGCAGGGCAACCTGGCCCAGCAGCACCGCGAACTGGCCGGGCTGTTGCGCGCGGCGTATCAGCTGGGCAACCACGCACCGCTGAAGCTGCTGCTGTCGCAAGACACGGTGGCCGATGCCAACCGCGCCCTGGCCTACCATCGCTACCTGCAGCGCGAGCGTGCGCAGCGGATCACCACGCTGACCGCCGACCTGAAGGAACTGGAAGCACTGCAGGCGCAGATCGCCGAGCGCAAGCAGAAGCTGCAGGGGACGCAGCAGGACCAGAAACAGCAGGCAGCCGCCCTGGAAGCGGACCGCCGCGATCGCGCAAAGACCGTTGCCTCGCTGGAAGAGCGCTTCAAGGACCAGCGCGAGAAGGAACAGGCGCTGGGCCAGGACGCCAAGGCGCTGGAAACATTGCTGGCCAACCTGCGAGCGGCCGCTGCCCGTGCCGAGGCCGAGCGCCGCGCGGCTGCACGCCGTGCGGCAGCGGAGAAGGCCGCCGCCGAACGTGCTGCACGCCAAGCCGCCGCACAGGGCCGGCCGCCACCGCCACCGACCAAGGTGCCGCCTGCGGTCGCATCGGCACCGGCGCCGAAGGTGGGCGGCCTGGGCTGGCCGTTGTCCGGCAACCTGCTGGCCCGCTATGGCGGCAAGCTGCCCGATGGCCGCACCAGCAGTGGCGTGCTGATCGGCGCACCGGCTGGCAGCACGGTCACCGCCGTGGCCGATGGCACCGTGGTGTTCTCCGACTGGATGACCGGCTACGGCATGATCCTGATCGTCGACCACGGCAACGGCTACATGAGCCTGTACGCGCACAACGACACCCTGCTGAAGGATGCCGGTGCGCGGGTCAGCCGCGGTGATGCAGTGGCCAAGGTCGGCAATTCGGGTGGCCAAGGTGTCACCGCGCTGTACTTCGAGCTGCGTCGTGGCGGGCAGCCGGTCAACCCGGACAGCTGGCTGCAGCGGCGCTGAACCCGGCTCGTTACGCACGGGCCGGATTCAACGGGAATTTAGCTGTGCTTCGCGCATAATCGGTGCATGTGCCTTGGGCACCATGCCACCGTCGACAGGAGTGATCCATGCGCGCAGCCCGTACCGCCACCCTCTTGCTGGCCCTGTTGCCAGCGCTGTCCTGGGCGCAGCAGACCGCGCCTGCCCCAAGCCAGGAAACCAGCGGGCAGGCAGCGAACAGCGAGGAGGCGGTGACCTCGAAGGTGCCGCTGGAGGAAATCCGCCGGTTCGTGGCCGTGTACAACGCGGTGCGCGCCGCCTATGTCGACCCGGTCGATGACAAGAAGCTGATGCAGTCAGCCGTGCGTGGCCTGCTGCTCGACCTTGATCCGCACAGCACCTACTTCAACAAGGAAGACGCGCAGGCTTTCGACGAGCAGGCCAACGGTGCCTACGAGGGCATCGGCGTGGAGCTGCAGCAGCAGCCGGACAACGCCAGCATGAAGGTGATCGCGCCGATCGACGACACGCCGGCAGCCAAGGCCGGCATCCTTGCCGGCGATTTGATCATCGCCATCGACGGCAAGCCGATCAGCGCCATCGATGCGAGTGAACCGCTGCGCGGCCCAGCCGGCAGCAAGGTGGTGCTGACCATCGTGCGCGAAGGCAAGCCGAAGCCGTTCGATGTCAGCCTCACCCGCCAGACCATCCGCGTGACCAGCGTGCGCAGCCGCCTGCTGGAACCCGGCTATGGCTACATCCGCCTGAGCACCTTCCAGGCCGATACCGGCTCGGACTTCCAGAAGCACGTGCAGCAGCTGCAGAAGCAGTCCGGTGGCCAGCTCAAGGGCCTGGTGCTGGATCTGCGCAGCAATCCGGGTGGCCTGCTGACGGCCGCCGTGCAGGTAGCCGACGATCTGCTCGACAAGGGCAACATCGTCAGCACCCGTGGCCGCATCAGCATCAGCGATGCCCGATTCGACGCGACCCCAGGCGACCTGCTGAAGGGTGCACCGGTGGTGGTACTGGCCGATGCCGGTTCGGCCAGTGCCTCGGAAGTGCTCGCCGGCGCGCTGCGCGACAACAAGCGCGCCCGAGTGGTTGGCAGCCGCACCTTTGGCAAGGGCTCGGTGCAGACCGTGTTGCCGCTGGACAACGGTGATTCGGTGAAGCTGACCACCGCGCGCTATTACACGCCCAGCGGCAAGTCGATCCAGGCCACCGGCATCGTGCCGGATGTTGAGTTGAAGCCCGCCGCTACGTCGGCGGAGGATGCCCTGCCGGCCAGCCTGAGCGATTACAGCGAAGCCACCCTGCCAGGCCATCTGCGCGGCGACGACGAAGGCACCGAGGGCTACCACGCCGGTGCGGTGCTGCCGGGCGACGGCCCGATCAACGACGCGCTGGCCGAGCTGAAGAACCCCGGTTCGGTGGCTGCACGGTTGAAGGCCGAGGCCGAGAAGGCGGATGCCGCCAAGACCGCGAAGGCCGCTGCGGCGAAGCCGGAAGCGAAGGTCGAACCTAAGCCGGAAGCAAAGCCGGAAGCAAAGCCCGCACCGGCCCCGGCCAAGCCCTGACGGTAGCGCCGGGCCGTGCCCGGCGTCGGCTCAAGGGCGGAAGAAGAAAACAAATGCCGGCCAGCGGCCGGCACTACCCGGCGTCAGAAGCCGTGGCGCTTGCGCAGTCGGCGCGCGATCGCAGCCCGCACGTAGACCCCGTACACGACGCCGAACACGAAGCCACCGATGTGCGCCCACCAGGCCACCATGCCGAAGCTTGGGCCGATGTGGGCGAACACCACCTGCAGTGCCGCCCAGACGCCGATCAGCAGGTACGCCGGGGCGCGCACGAACTCCAGGAACAGGCCGAGCGGGATCACCACGCCCAGCCGTGCGCCAGGGAACAGGGCCAGATACGCACCGATCAGGGCCGACACCGCGCCACTGGCGCCGATGATGATCTGGTCCGGGCTGCCCATGGTGTAGATCGCCACCAGGTTCGACACTGCGCCGCCGACCAGGAACAGCAGCAGCAGCCGCCACGGCCCCAGCACCCGCTCGGCGGGCAGGCCGAAGATCAGCAGGAACACTAGGTTGCCCAGCAGATGTGACCAGTCGGCGTGCAGGAACAGGGCGGTGAACAGGCGCAGCACGCTGCCGTCCTGCAGGGTCGCCCACCAGTCCAGCGGGTGGGTCAGTCCGGTGGACAGGGCGCCCCAGTCCAGCCAGAGGCTGCCGCGGGCATCGTCCGGCCGCGAGATCGACCACAGGAACGCCAACCACAGTGCCGCAAACAGCACGGGCGTGGCCCAGCGCAGGGCCGCCTTCTTGCGGGACGGGAGGGAGACGAACATGGCACTAGCCTAGCGTGCGGGCGCTTGCGGCGGGGATTGTCCTGTTCAGCTTTCGAGACGAGAAAACCGACCGCACCGTTATTGTTTCATTAACGGCTCTGGGTAATACTCGCATACGGCGTCGTATGTCGGGAGGGGAATCCGGCGCGCTCCGATGGGTCCCAGGACCTGTCGGGCGCAGGCGCACTCAGAGCACCATCACCGCTTACCGGAGAGAGAGAGAACTACGATGCAAACCGCTTCCACCATTGCCCGACTGACCCTGCTGGCCGTCGGCGTTGCCGGTGCGCTGGCCGCCGCCGATGCCAATGCTGCCGCCTTCCAGCTGAAGGAAAACAGCGCCAAGGGCCTGGGCCGCGCGTTCGCCGGCTCCACCTCGACCGAAGGTGACGCCTCGGTCATCGCCACCAACCCGGCCTCCATGCGCCTGCTCGACGGCACCCTGGTCCAGGGCGACGTCAGCGCCATCAGCTTCGGCGCCAAGTTCCGCGGCCAGGGCCAGTACGGCAACGGCGCGCCGATTTCCGGTGGCAACGGCGGCGACGCCGGCATGATCGCCCCGGTTCCGGCCGCGTACTTCCACGTGCCGTTCGGCGAGAACGACAACATGCACTTCGGTGCATCGCTGACCGTGCCGTTCGGCTTCAAGACCGAATACGACCGCGACTGGGTCGGCCGCTACAATGGCGTCAAGACCGAGCTGCAGGCGATCGACCTGGGCGTGGCGTTCTCCTATGACGTCAACCCGTACCTGTCGTTCGGTGCTTCGGTGTTCGCTGAGCGCCTGAACGTCGACCTGACCAGCGCTGTCGACACCGGCACCGCGATCAACGCCACCGCCCAGCGCACCGCGGCGGCGCGTGTGCTGGCTGCAGGCGGCACCCCGGCCCAGGCTGCGGCGGCGTCGCAGGCGGCTGCACGCCAGGCCGCCCAGCTCGGCTTCTCGCCGGGCACCGCCGATGGCTACCTGCGCATCAAGGGCGACGAAGTGTCGGTCGGCTACACCCTGGGCATGACGGTTACCCCGGTGGAAGGCACCAACATCGCCTTCAGCTACCGCTCGAAGGTCGAGCACAAGATCACCGATGGCAAGGCCGACTTCACCATCCCGCAGAACGCTGCCGCCTTCCTGGCCACTGCTGCCCCGGGTACCTTCATCGACAGCAACGGCCGCGCCACCATCACCCTGCCGGCCAGCGCCACCGTGGGCTTCACCCACCGCGTGAACGACCAGTGGCAGATCATGGCCGAGGTCACGCGCACGGCGTGGAGCAAGTTCGACCAGGTCACCGTCGACTATGACTCCAACCAGCCGGACAGCGTGCTGCCGTTCCACTACCGCGACACCACCTTCGCGTCGATCGGTACCGATTTCCGCGTGAACGACAAGCTGACCCTGCGTGGCGGCCTGGCCTACGACCAGACCCCGACCACCGACGCCCACCGTGACGTGCGCGTGCCGGACACCACCCGCAAGTGGCTGTCGCTGGGCCTGACCTACGCCGCTTCGGACAAGATGGAATACAGCGTGGGTTACACCCACCTGTTCACCAAGGATCCGAACATCACCTCGACCTCGGCCACTGCCAACACCGTGACCGGCAAGTACAAGGTGAGCGGCGACGTGCTGGCGGCGTCGATGCAGTACAAGTTCTGATTCGGGCGATTGCCTGAAGCAGGACAAGGAGGGCCCCGCGCAGGCGGGGCCTTTTTTTATGCATGGATGACGCTTCCGGCTCGTGACTTTATTGGGAGTGCCTGCCACCTTGCCGGGATTTACGCAGTGCAGGCGAATACAAAATGGTTGATCGTCGCTACCAGAAGCGGATGATCCGATACTGGGCTCGGGAAGAGGCCAAGGCGAACGCGACTCTGGATCGCGTGCTGGAGTCGGAATGGTTCGACTACTGGCACACGCATCTTGACTGGATGGGGCGCGGCAATCGCCATATCAGTGATCGCTTCGCCGTTGCCGCAGGGCTCCTGCGGCTGCTTGAACGGGTTGCGTCGAGCGAGCGGGAGCATGTGCAGTGTTGGGTGACGCTGGCGCCGGATACCGGTCAGAGTGCGTTGTTCCTGCATTCGCCGAATCCTCAGAGAACCCCATGGCCGCATCCGTTCGATGGCGTGATCTGGGACATCGTTCCGCCTGACTGGCTTGCGCCGTTGCTCTCTTCAGCCGGCCTGCAGCCAGGACGTTGGGGAAGCGGAGAGAGACAGCAGTTGTTGGTGCGCGCGCGGCCTTGATTCCATCCACGCGTGCTGTGGATCTATTGGTCCGACGACGCAGGGCGCGGATCTACGCGACAATGGTGCGATGAACCTGTCCGACCCGAGCTTCCAGCTGGAGCTGGCCGCCAACATCGCCGTCGCCGGCTCGATCCTGTTGGCCGGCCGCAACAACGTGCACACCTGGTGGCTGGGCATCGTCGGCTGTGCATTGTTTGCTGCCGTGTTCGAACGCTCGCACCTGTACGCGGACATGGTGCTGCAGTTCTTCTTCATCGCCATCAGCGTGCTGGGCTGGTGGCAGTGGCTGCGCGGCGATCATGGTGCGCCGTTGCCGATTACTTCATTGCGGCCGCGTGCCTGGGCCTGGCTGGCGCCGCTGGCGGTAGTGGCCACCTTCGGCTACGGCTGGATGCTGACCCGACTGACCAATGCCTATGCGCCGTACATCGATTCGGCGGTACTGGTGTTGAGCGTGATCGCGCAGATCCTGATGATGCGGCGCAAGCTGGAGTCGTGGTGGGTCTGGCTGCTGGTAAACACCGTTGCAGTGCCGCTGTACTACAGCCGTGGCCTGCACCTGACCTCGATCCTGTACATCGGTTTCTGGGTCAATGCACTTGTTGCTCTCGGGCACTGGCGCAATCTGATGCGGGCCGAGGCCACGACGGCACCTGAATTCCTGTAGAGCCGAGCCCACGCTCGGCTGCGCCAGGAAAGCCGAGCGTGGGCTCGGCTCTACAGGCAAAGTACAAAAAACCCCGCTTTCGCGGGGTTTCTCGTTTGCCGCATCAACCGGGCGATCAGTCGCCCAGGGTCAGCAGCGAAGCGTTGCCGCCGGCGGCGGTGGTGTTCACCGTCACCGTCTTTTCGGTGGCAAAGCGCAGCAGGTAGTGCGGGCCGCCGGCCTTCGGGCCGGTGCCGGACAGGCCCTGGCCGCCGAACGGCTGCACGCCGACCACTGCACCGATCTGGTTGCGGTTGACGTACACGTTGCCGACATGGACGCCATTGCTGATGCGGTCAACGGTTTCGTCGATGCGCGAATGCACGCCCAGGGTCAGGCCGTAGCCAGTAGCGTTGATCTGGTCGATCACCGCGTCGAGCTGGTCGCCCTTCCAGCGGATCACGTGCAGGACCGGACCGAAGACTTCCTTCTGCAGCTGGCCCAGGTCCTTCAGTTCGTATGCGCGCGGCGCGAAGAAGGTGCCGTGCGCCGTTTCGGCGGACAGCTCGGCGGCGGCGATCAGGCGCGCTTCGCGGTCCATGCGCTCAGCGTGTTCCTGCAGGATCTTCAGCGCGTCGGCGTCGATCACCGGGCCGACGTCGGTAGACAGCAGGCCCGGGTTGCCGACCTTCAGTTCCTTCATCGCACCGGCCAGCATGGTCATCACCTTGTCGGCGATGTCGTCCTGCACGAACAGCACGCGCGCGGCCGAGCAACGCTGGCCGGCGGAGGTGAAGGCCGAACCGATCGCGTCCTTGACCAGCTGTTCCGGCAGCGCCGAGGAATCGGCGATGAAGGCGTTCTGGCCACCGGTCTCGGCGATCAGCACGCCGATGGCGGCGTCACGCGCGGCCATCGCACGGTTGATCGCACGGGCGGTCTCGGTGGAGCCGGTGAAGGCCACGCCGGCCACGCGCGGGTCGGCGGTCAGCGCTGCACCCACGGTGGCGCCGTCGCCCGGCAGGAACTGCACCACCTCGGCCGGCACGCCGGCATCGTGCAGCAGCTTCACCGCGTAGTAGCCGATCAGGTTGGTCTGCTCGGCCGGCTTGGCGATGACGCTGTTGCCGGCGGCCAGTGCGGCGGCGACCTGGCCCAGGAAGATCGCCAGCGGGAAGTTCCACGGGCTGATGCAGACGAACACGCCGCGGCCGTGCAGCTGCAGCTCGTTGGATTCACCGGTCGGGCTGGGCAGCTTCTCGGCGTGGCTGAACTGCTCGCGCGCCTGCTTGGCGTAGTAGCGCAGGAAATCCACGGCTTCGCGCACTTCGGCGATGCTGTCGGGCAGGCTCTTGCCGGCTTCCTTCACGCACAGCGCCATGAACTCCGGCATGCGCGCTTCCAGCTGGTCGGCGGCGTGCTCGAGGATGGCGGCGCGGCTGGCGGCCGGGGTGCGGTTCCAGGCCGGTTGTGCGGCCACGGCGTTGGCCAGGGCCTTCTGCACGGTGGCGGCATCGGCGGCCAGCCACTGGCCGACCACTTCGCGGGTGTCGGCCGGGTTGGTCACCGGCAGCGCGGCGCCGGCCGGGTTGGCACCCGGTACCAGCGGCGAGGCCTGCCACGGCTTCACGGCGGCGTTGAGCTGCTCGGCCAGGGCGCGCAGTTCGTTGTCGTTGGCGAGGTTGGCGCCCATGGAGTTCTTCCTGTCGTGGTTCTGGCTGCGCAGCAGGTCAACCGGCAGCGGGATCTTGGGATGCGGAATCGATTCGAACGAGGCGACCATCTCGACCGGATCGCGGATCAGGTCGGCGATCGGCACGCGCTCGTCGGTGATGCGGTTGACGAAGCTGGAGTTGGCACCGTTTTCCAGCAGGCGGCGCACCAGGTACGGCAGCAGGTCTTCGTGCGAACCGACCGGGGCGTACACGCGGCAGGGCAGGTTCAAGCGATCGGCCGGCACCACTTCGGCGTACAGGTCGTCGCCCATGCCGTGCAGCTTCTGGTGCTCGTACACGCCGCCGTTGGCGATGCTGCGCACGGCCGCGATGGTGTGCGCGTTGTGCGTGGCGAACATCGGGTAGATCGCATCCGCATGGGTGAACAGCCGCTTGGCGCAGGCCAGGTAGGACACATCGGTGTTCTGCTTACGGGTGAACACCGGGTAGCCCGGGTAGCCTTCGATCTGCGCGCGCTTGATCTCGGCATCCCAGTAGGCGCCCTTGACCAGGCGCACCTGCAGGCGGCGGCCGGCGCGGCGTGCCATGTCGGCCAGGTGGTCGATCGTGTACGGCGTGCGCTTCTGGTAGGCCTGCACGACCACGCCGAAGCCATCCCAGCCGGCCAGCGAGGCGTCGGAGAACACCTGCTCGATGATGTCCAGCGACAGTTCCAGGCGATCGGACTCTTCGGCGTCGACGGTGCAGCCGATGCCATAGCTCTTGGCCAGCTGCGCCAGTTCCAGCACGCCCGGCACCAGGTCTTTCAGCACGCGCTCGCGCTTGGCGTGCTCGTAGCGCGGGTACAGCGCCGACAGCTTGATCGAGATGCCCGGCGCGTTGTTGACGTCGCCATCCGGACGGCCGCCGCGTGCCTTGTGATCGCCCCCGATGGCGTGGATCGCACGACGGTAGTCTTCCAGGTAGCGCAGCGCGTCCTTCATGGTCAGCGCGCCTTCGCCCAGCATGTCGAACGAGTAGCGGTAGCTGGCGTTGTCGCCCTTGTGCGAGCGCGCCAGCGCTTCGCTGATGGTGCGGCCCATGACGAACTGGTGGCCCATGATCTTCATGGCCTGGCGCACGGCCAGGCGCACCACCGGCTCACCGACGCGGCCGACCAGGCGCTTGAATGCGCTGGGCGCATCGGCGCGCGTGGCGTCGTTCATCTGCACCAGCTTGCCGGTCAGCATCAGGCCCCAGGTGGAGGCATTGACCAGCACCGAGTCGCTGCCGCCCAGGTGCTTTTCCCAGTCGGCATCGGCCAGCTTGTCGCGGATCAGCTTGTCGGCGGTGTCCTGGTCCGGAATACGCAGCAGCGCTTCGGCCACGCACATCAGCAGCACGCCTTCCTCGCTGCCCAGGTCGTACTGGCGCATGAAGGCTTCGATCGCGCCCTGGTCCTTGGCACGCACGCGCACGCGGCCGACCAGGTCGGCGGCCAGCGCCTGCACCCTGGCCTGTTCCTCGGCGGGCAGGCGCGCCTGCGCCAGCAGCTCGCGGACGTGGCTGGCCTCGTCCTTCAACCAGGCATCGGTGATGGCCTGGCGGAACGGGTTGGGGGGCGCCGGCAGTTCCGGCGACAGCAGCGCGCCCGGACGCGGGGCGTCGTGGGCGGCAGGGGAGGAGGAAGGTGCGTTCATGCCGGTCCGGCCAGTGGAAAACTTGGCGATTTTAATCATTTTTGCGGCCTTCGGAAGTGCCACGCAGACACCTTCATGAAGGGCTGATAGCCACTAACGGTGGTGGATTCGGCGTGTTCAGCAAACCCGGCGATATTTGTGCTGAATTCGTCATCCGTGCCGCCGACCGCATGCTGTGTTGCAGCATCGGAAAAAGTGTGAATGCACCCTTGCTACCGGCGAGAGGGCGGGGCTACCATCGAGACGTTTCCCGCGGCAGGAACGCGGTTGCGACATGATCGAGGTGCTTCCAGCTCCGGATGGGTCAGGTACGCAGCTGCGGCTGCGTCCCCCACGGGCGCTCGATGCCCGGCAGTTCGTCCTGTTGTTCACCGTGTTGTCGGGTGCGATGTGGCTGGTGTCCGCCCTCGGGTGGTTGGCCGGCAATGCGTTCGCCCCCCTGTTCGCGCTGCTGTACAGCCTGGTGCTGGCGGCGGCGCTGCGTGCCTTGTGGCGCAGCGGTGAACGGCAGGAGGAGATCCGGGTAGTGCCGGCGTACGTGGAGGTCATCCCCGTACCCGGTGGATCGCCGGTGTTCCGGGCCCACCCCCATTGGGTGCGCCTGCTCACCGACGATGAGAGGGTCCGGCTGGCGTCCAGCGGCCGGCAGGTGGAGGTGGGGAGTTTCCTCGCGCCGGCCGAACGTCAGACGCTTGCAGAGACACTTGAAAGCTTGCTCGCCGCCAGCGATGGCGGCAACCGACGACGCTAAGGGTCTAGGCAATGAAGCAAAGCAGCAGGTGGGGCACGAAGTGCGTGAACGCGGTTGCCGCAGTGCTGGCGACCGGGGGACTGATGCCGGCGTTGGCCTGGGCCCAGGCGGCCGATCCGAAGCCGTGGCAGCTGAACATGGGCAAGGGGGTGACCCAGACCTCGCGCCTGGCCTGGGAATCGAACAACCTTTCGTTGATCATCTGCACGGTGATCGGCGTCATCGTGTTCGGCGCGATGGCCTACGCCATCTTCAAGTTCCGCAAATCCAAGGGCGCGGTCGCCGCCACCTTCAGCCATAACACCAAGGCCGAGATCATCTGGACGGTGATCCCGGTGATCATCCTGATCGTGATGGCCTGGCCGGCCACCGCCAACCTGATCAAGATGTACGACACCCGCGATGCCGAGATGACGGTGAAGGTCACCGGCTACCAGTGGATGTGGAAATACGAATACCTCGGCGAGAACGTCACCTTCACCAGCCGCCTGGACCGCGAGTCCGACCGCGTGCGGCAGAGTGGCATCGTGCCGACCCGCGAAAGCCATCCGCACTACCTGCTGGATGTCGACAACCGCCTGGTGCTGCCGGTCGATACCAAGGTGCGTTTCGTCATCACTTCCGATGATGTGATCCACGCCTGGTGGGTGCCGGCGCTGGGCTGGAAGCAGGACGCCATCCCCGGCTTCATCAACGAAGCCTGGACCCGCATCGAGCAGCCCGGTGTCTACCGCGGCCAGTGCGCCGAGCTGTGCGGCAAGGACCACGGCTTCATGCCGATCGTGGTCGAGGCGGTGTCCAAGGAGGACTTCAGGAAGTGGCTGGCGCAGCGCAAGCCGGCGCCGCCCGCCGAGCCCGCCACGCCTGCGGCACCTGCCGAACCGACTGCACCGGCGGGCGAGGCACCGGCTGCGCCTGCTGCTGCCGAAGCGGGCAGCGCGCCTGCCAGCGCGGCCAGCGGAGCGTGATGTAAAGCCCGCGGCCGCTCGCGGCCGTGGTGACAACCGATTCTGAGAGGTGTTTTGCAATGGCGCACTCGGCAGTTGGGCACGACGATCACCATCACCACCAGAGCTTCTTCGAGCGTTGGTTCTTCTCGACCAACCACAAGGACATCGGCACGCTGTACCTCGGTTTCAGCTTCATCATGTTCATCATCGGCGCGGCGATGAGCGTGGTGATCCGCGCCGAGCTGGCGCAGCCGGGCCTGCAGTTCGTCAAGCCCGAGTTCTTCAACCAGATGACCACCGTGCATGCGCTGGTGATGATCTTCGGTGGCGTGATGCCGGCCTTCGTCGGCCTGGCCAACTGGATGATCCCGCTGCAGATCGGCGCGCCGGACATGGCGCTGCCGCGCATGAACAACTGGTCGTTCTGGTTGCTGCCGGTGGCTTTCAGCCTGCTGCTGCTGACCCTGTTCCTACCCGGTGGTGCCCCGGCGGGTGGCTGGACGCTGTATCCGCCGCTGTCGCTGCAGGGCGGCTACAACGTGGCCTTCAGCGTGTTCGCCATCCACGTGGCCGGCATCAGTTCGATCATGGGTGCGATCAACATCATCGCCACTGTGCTGAACATGCGCGCGCCGGGCATCGACCTGCTGAAGATGCCGATCTTCTGCTGGGCCTGGCTGATCACCGCCTTCCTGCTGATCGCGGTGATGCCGGTGCTGGCCGGTGCGGTGACCATGCTGCTGACCGACAAGTTCTTCGGCACCAGCTTCTTCAATGCCGCCGGTGGCGGTGACCCGGTGATGTACCAGCACATCTTCTGGTTCTTCGGCCATCCCGAGGTCTACATCATGATCCTGCCCGCCTTCGGCGTGGTCAGCGAGATCATCCCGACCTTCAGCCGCAAGCCGCTCTTCGGCTACCAGGCGATGGTGTACGCCACCGCCGCGATCGCGTTCCTGTCGTTCATCGTCTGGGCCCACCACATGTTCACCGTGGGCATGCCGCTGGGCGGCGAGATCTACTTCATGTTCGCCACCATGCTGATCTCGATCCCGACCGGCGTGAAGGTGTTCAACTGGGTCAGCACCATGTGGCGTGGCTCGCTGACGTTCGAGGCACCGATGCTGTGGTCGGTGGCCTTCGTCATCCTGTTCACCATCGGTGGCTTCTCCGGCCTGATGCTGGCGATCGTCGCCGCCGACTTCCAGTACCACGACACCTACTTCGTGGTCGCCCACTTCCACTACGTGCTGGTGACCGGTGCGGTGTTCGCGCTGATCGCCGCGGTGTACTACTGGTGGCCGAAGTGGACCGGGCGGATGTACAGCGAGAAGTGGGCCAAGGTGCACTTCTGGTGGTCGATCGTATTCGTCAACCTGTTGTTCTTCCCGCAGCATTTCCTCGGCCTGGCCGGCATGCCGCGCCGCATTCCCGACTACAGCGTGGCGTTTGCCGACTGGAACCTGATCAGCTCGATCGGTGCGTTCGGCATGTTCGTCACCCCGTTCATGATGGCCGCGATCCTGCTGTCGTCGCTGCGCAGCGGTGAGAAGGCCGAAGCACGCAGCTGGGAAGGTGCACGCGGGCTGGAGTGGACGCTGCCGTCGCCGGCACCGGCGCATACCTTCACCACGCCGCCGACCATCCGCCCGGGCGATCTGGCGCATGACGACATCACGCATTGAGGTGGGGCATGCATAACGAGAGCCCACTGCAAACCTGTAGAGCCGAGTCATGCTCGGCTGACGTGGAGCAGCCGAGCATGGCTCGGCTCTACAACAGCCCGGGCGACGCCCCGGAAAACGGCATCGAACAGCAGCGCCAGCGCGCCAGGCGCACGGCGATGTGGGTCGGCGCCATCGCGGTGCTGGTCTACGTCGGCTTCATCCTCAGCGGGGTGATCGGCCGATGAGCGAGGCGCCAGCCAGCACACCGTCTCGCAGTGCCGGGCTGCCGCGCCTGATCGGCGTGGCGGTGGCGGTGTTCCTGCTGACCTTCTCGCTGGTGCCGCTGTACCGCATTGCCTGCGAAAAGGTATTCGGCGTGCGCCTGGAACGCGGCCCGGGTGGTGAAGCCAGTACGGGTGCTGCAGCTGGCAAGCGCACCGTGCGGGTGGAGTTCGATGGCGGCGTCAATTCGCGCCTGCCGTGGTCGTTCCATCCCGAGCAGCTGACCATGGATGTGGTGCCCGGCGAACTCAACGAGGCGCTGTACTTCGCCCGCAACGACAGCCAGCAGGCGGTGGTCGGCAGTGCGGTGCCTTCGGTGGCGCCGGCGCGTGCCTCGGGCTTCTTCAGCAAGACCGAATGTTTCTGTTTCACCGCGCAGACGCTGCAGGCCGGCGAGAAGCGCGACATGCCGGTGCGTTTCATCGTCGATCCGGACCTGCCGCCGGAGATCAAGACGATCACCTTGTCCTACACCTTCTACCGCAACGACGCGCTGTCCGATCGGCTGGCCCCGGCCGCCACCTCGGACGGCGCGCACGCCGCACCCTGACCCGGATACCGACATGGCCCAGACACCGACCGACGCCAACGTGTACTTCGTCCCGGCCCAGAGCAAATGGCCGTTCGTGGGCTCCATCGCGATGATGGTGACCATGGTGGGCGTGGCCAGCTGGCTCAACGATGCCAGCTGGGGGCGCTGGACGTTCTACATCGGTATCGCGATGCTGGTGCTGACGTTGTTCTGGTGGTTCAGCGACGTGGTGCGCGAATCGCAGGCGGGCAACTACAACCACCAGGTCGATGGCTCGTTCCGGATGGGGATGATCTGGTTCATCTTCTCCGAAGTGATGTTCTTCGGCGCCTTCTTTGGCGCGCTGTTCTACACCCGCAACCTGGGCCTGTCGTGGCTGAGCGGCGAAGGCCGCGGGGTGATGACCAACGAGCTGCTCTGGCAGGGTTATTCCGCCGGCTGGCCGACCAACGGGCCGGCGGCGATCGGTGGCGCGTTCCAGACCATCCCGGCCTGGGGCCTGCCGCTGATCAACACGCTGATCCTGCTGACCTCCGGCGTGACCTTGACCATCGCCCACCACGCGCTGAAGGCCGGCAACCGCCGCCAGCTGCTGATCTGGCTGGGCCTGACCGTGGTGCTTGGCCTGGGCTTCCTGACCCTGCAGGCGGAGGAGTACATCCACGCTTACAAAGAACTGAACCTGACGCTCGGCTCGGGCATCTACGGTTCAACCTTTTTCATGCTGACCGGCTTCCACGGCGCGCACGTGCTGCTGGGCACGATCATGCTGATCGTGATGTGGCTGCGTTCGGCCAAGGGACACTTCACCCGCGACAACCATTTCGGTTTCGAAGCCGCCGCGTGGTACTGGCACTTCGTCGACGTGGTGTGGCTGATGCTGTTCCTGTTCGTCTACGTGCTTTGACCGCGCACGCATCGGTGGCCTCAGCCGCCGACGCCGTGCGGCTTGATCCAGCCCATGTAGATGCTCACGATCACCAGCAGGATCAACGCGACCGACACCCCGATGCGGCGTGTCAGTGCGTTGACCGTGCGCTTGGTCTGGCCGCGGTCGACCAGCAGGTAATACAGGCCGGCGCCCAGATTCCAGACGATGACGATCAGAAACGCGATTACCAGCAGGGTCTTCAGCGAATCACTCATGCGCGGCTCGAGGGCAGGGTGGATGTGCCTATCTGACCGCGTTTGCGCGGACTTGTCATGATGCGCCAGCACACGCGCGTGCTCGGATGGCTGCTGGCCGTGCTGGCAATGGCCGGTTTCACCGCATTGGGGCTGTGGCAGCTGCAGCGCATGCATGCCAAACAGGCAATGTTGGATGCACAGGGTCCAGCCGCAGCGCAGGTACTGTCGTTGGCGCAGGCGCTGGCAGCGCCCGGTGCGTTGCATGGCGTGGCCGACCACGGTCGCTTCCTGCCCGGCGTAGTGCTGCTGGACAACCAGACCCGGCACGGCCGTGCCGGCGTGAAGATCTACCGCCCGTTCCGCAGTGACGAGGGCAGTGTGTTGCTGGTCGATCTGGGATGGCGCGCGCTGCCGCCGGATCGCACGCTTCCGGAGGTGCCGTCGCCGCCTTCGCCGGTGGCCGTACGTGGGTTGCTGGCGCCGCCGCCGTCAGCAGGACTGGCACTGGGCCCGGCGTTCTCCACCACCGATGAAGCGGGCCGCTGGCTGGCCAGCCGGTTGCCGGCCGAAGGCCTGGCCCGCGCGCTGGGGGTACAGTCACTTCCCGATCGTGTACTGCGCCTGGACCCGGCGCTGCCCTTCGGCGACGAACGTGATCTGGACCTGCTGCCGAACACGCTGCCGCCGCAGCGCCACCTGGGCTACGCCGTGCAGTGGTTCGGCCTGGCCCTGACCGTGCTGGTGGTCGTGCTGGTACTGGAG
>NZ_JBSRQL010000030.1:0-20148 GCF_054083135.1 Stenotrophomonas maltophilia group sp. LNF247 | reverse complement strand
CAACCAGGAGCGCATCAAACTGAAACTGAAAGGTCTGAGCCCGGTAGAGTACCGAGAGCGAGCCCAATCGGCCGCCTGACCCCGTCCAAGTCTCGGGGGTCACTTCAGGACGGGTTTACGGCGTCCCCCGCCAACCCACCCTGGCCCGGCCCCCCTCGCAACTCGCGACCGCCGACCAACTGCTGTTGCTGTTGCTGTTGCTGTTGCTTCAAAAGCCTGCCGCAGGCAGCGCCGCAGCCGCCGCGGCAAGGAAACCTGAATACGTTCCGACACCGCACCTCAATCCCCCGCCCCAGCGGCCGATAACGGGGTTGTCACCGCTTGTCCCGCCGTGACCGGCTCGGCGCCGCCCGCCCGTTTCGACCTGGTCCTGCTCGATGAATCTCCTGCATCGCTGGCAACACTACTTCAGCAATCTCTCCGTCCGGCGCAAGCTCAACCTGCTGACGCTGCTCATCGCGCTCGGCGTGATCGCGCTCTCGGTGATCGCCGCCCGCATGCAGTACCTGGACCTCACCGAGACCCGCAAGACCGCGCTGAAGACCCAGGTCGAACTCAGCTACGGCATCCTTCAGCACTACCACCGTCTGGCCGGCACCGGCGAACTCAGCGAGGACGCCGCGAAGAGCGCCGCGTTGCAGGCCCTGGAAGTGATGCGCGCCGAGAACGATACGTACTACTTCAACATCTACGACACCGGCTACCGCCTGCTGATGCACCCGTTCCGCAAGGACCTGGTCGGCAAGGACATGAAGGACTTCCGCACCGACGACGGCGTGCGCATCTATTACGACCAGGTCGAAGCGGCCAAGGCCGGCGGTGGCTTCGTCAACTATCGATGGGCCAAGCCGGGCAGCAAGGGCGAGGTCGAGAAAGTCGCCTACGCCGGCCTGTTCGCGCCGTGGAACTGGGTGGTCAGCAGCGGCGTCTACATGGACGACGTGCAGCGGCAGGCGCTGGTGTTCACCACCATCATGGCGATCTCCGGTGGTGTACTGGTGCTGATCGTGCTGGCCCTGAGCTGGGTCATCGGCAACCGTATCGCGCGCCCGCTGAAGCAGGCTACCGCCGTCGCCGAAGGCATCGCCAACGGCAAGCTGGACAGCCATATCGGCCCACAGCCGCACGACGAGCCCGGCCGCCTGCTGGAGGCGATGTCCGGCATGCAGCAGCAGCTGCACGCAGTAATCAACGGCCAGCGCGAAATGGCCCGCCGCCACGATGGCGGCGAACTGAGCTACCGCATCGACGCCAGTGCGTTCCCCGGTGAGTATGGGCTGATGGTGCAGGAGACCAACGCCCTGGTCGGCAGCCACGTGCAGACCCTGCACGATGTGCTGGATGTGGTGCAGCAGTACGCGGTCGGCGACCTCAGCCGCGACATCGCGCGCTACCCAGGCGAGAAGGCCGCAATGACCACCACCGTCGACACGGTCAAGGCCAACCTCGGCCGCATCAATGCCGAGATCAAGCAGCTGGCCAGTGCCGCCGCCGCGGGCGACTTCAGCCGCCGTGGCGACGCGCAGCGCTTCGATCACGATTTCCGCCTCATGCTGGAGAACCTCAACGCGATGATGGCGGTCAGCGATGACAACCTCGGCAAGCTCTCGCAGCTGCTGTCGGCCATCGCCGAAGGTGACCTGACCGCGCGCATGCACGGCGACTACCAGGGCGTGTTCGCACGGATGCGCGACGATGCCAACACCACCGTCGCACAGCTGACCCAGATCGTCGGCCAGATCCAGGCCAGTGCTTCGAGCATCACGCTCGCCGCCGGCGAGATCGCCTCCGGCAACAGTGATCTGTCACGCCGCACCGAGCAGCAGGCCGCCAACCTGGAAGAAACCGCAGCCTCGATGGAGGAACTGACCTCCACCGTGCGCCAGAATGCCGAACACGCCCGCCAGGCCAACCAGCTCGCCATCGGCGCGCAGTCTGTTGCCTCCCAGGGCGGCAGCGTGGTCGGCCAGGTGGTCAGTACCATGTCCGCCATCGAGGCCTCGTCGAAAAAGATCGCCGAGATCATCTCGGTGATCGACGGCATCGCGTTCCAGACCAACATCCTGGCGCTGAACGCTGCCGTGGAAGCCGCGCGTGCCGGTGAACAGGGTCGCGGCTTCGCCGTGGTCGCCAGCGAAGTGCGTACCCTCGCCCAGCGTTCGGCCGCTGCGGCCAAGGAGATCAAGGGCCTGATCGACGATTCGGTCGGCAAGGTCACCGAAGGCTCCAGCCTGGTGCACCAGGCCGGCAGCACGATGGGCGAGATCGTCGCCTCGGTGCAGCGCGTGACCGACATCATGGCCGAGATCTCTGCCGCTTCGCAGGAGCAGAGCGCCGGCATCGAGCAGGTCAACCAGACCGTGGTGCAGATGGACGAAACCACTCAGCAGAACGCTGCGCTGGTGGAGGAAGCCACCGCCGCCGCGCGTGCGATGGAAGACCAGGCCGCGCAGCTGGCCGATGCCGTGGCGATCTTCCGCCTCGACAACCAGGTCTCCGCCGCAGTGAAGGCTGTCGCCGAACGCGTGGAATCGGCGTGCATCACCACCGTGGCACGTCCGCAGCCGACCGGAACGCCCGCGCCGGTACGTCGCAGCAGCAACGCCCGCACCTTCGCCGCCAGCGACAGCGACTGGCAGGAATTCTGAGACCCACCCGCAGCGGCTTCGGCCGCCGCCTCTGCCGATGGACACGTCCCCCGTGCAAAGTCCTACTCCCATCGTCACCGGCCCGCGCGAATTCGAGTTCGCCGACCGTGATTTCCGCCGCGTCTGCGACCTGATCTACCAGCGCGTGGGCATCGCCCTCGCTCCGGCCAAGCGCGACATGGTCTATGGCCGCCTGTCGCGCCGCCTGCGCACGCTGGGCATGCGCAGCTTCCAGCAGTATCTGGACCATCTGGAGCAGGAAGATGGTGACGAGTGGCAGGCGTTCACCAACGCCCTGACCACCAACCTGACCTCGTTCTTCCGCGAACCGCATCACTTCGACAAGCTGCGCGAGGAGCTGCAGCAGCGCTCCAGCCGCACGCCGCTGCTGTTGTGGTCGTGCGCAGCGTCCACCGGCGAAGAACCCTATTCAATGGCGATTACCGCCTGTGAGGCCTTCGGTACGCTGAAGCCGCCGGTGCGCATCATCGCCACCGACGTCGACACCCAGGTGCTGGCCACCGCCGGCCGAGGTGTCTACAACATCGACCGTGTGACCAACCTCGACCCGGACCTGCGCCGGCGCTACTTCCAGCGCGGCAGCGGCCCCAACGAGGGCCAGTGCCGCGTGCTGCCGGCACTGCGCGAGCTGATCGAGTTCCGCCCACTGAACCTGCTTGCCCCGCGCTACGACGTCGGCGGCCCGTTCGATGCGTTGTTCTGCCGCAACGTGATGATCTACTTCGACAAGCCAACCCAGCGCGCGATCCTCGGCCGGCTGGTACAGCACCTGGCCGATGACGGCCTGCTTTACACCGGACACTCGGAGAACTACCTGCACGCCGCCGACCTGATCCAGCCCTGTGGCCGCACCCTGTACCGCCGCGCGGCAAAGGCCGGTGCATGAACGCCTCGCTGCGTACCGACGATGTGATGCGCTACCAGGATGCGCGCTTCCAGACCATTGCCGCCAAGCTGCTGCCGACCCAGTACCTGGTGGTGGACGACACCACCGCGCTGACCACCACGCTGGGTTCCTGCGTGGCGGCCTGCCTGCGGGACCCGGTACTGAAGATCGGTGGCATGAACCATTTCCTGCTGCCCGAGGGCAATGCCGGCGACGGCGCGCCCGCGCGTTACGGCAGCTACGCGATGGAACTGCTGATCAACGACATGCTCAAGCGCGGCGCCCACCGCAAGCGCATCGAGGCCAAGGTGTTCGGCGGCGCCAACGTGCTCAAGGGATTCACCAGCAATCCGGTCGGTACCCGTAACGCCGAGTTCGTGCGCCAGTACCTGCAGGCCGAGCATATCCCGATCATCGCCGAGGACCTGTGCGGCATCCATCCGCGCAAGATCTGGTTCTTCGCCGATACCGGCCGCGTGGTGGTGCAGCGCCTGCCGCATGCCCACGAAGCCGAAGTGGCTGCCACCGAATCTGCCGTGCGTGCACGTCTGTCCAAGGCCCCGGTGACCGGCGGCGTGGAGTTGTTCGAATGACCCTGACCGGCAACGCCCCCTGCCGGGTCCTGATCGTCGACGACTCTGCCGTCGTGCGGCAGATGCTCACGGAAATCCTGTCCAGCGACCCGGCCATCGACGTGGTCGGCACCGCCGCAGATCCGCTGCTGGCGCGTGAGAAGATCAAGCGCCTGGCCCCGGACGTGATCACGCTTGACGTGGAAATGCCGCGCATGGACGGCCTGGCGTTCCTGGAAAACCTGATGCGGCTGCACCCGCTGCCGGTGGTGATGATTTCTTCGCTGACCGAACGCGGCGCCGACACCACGCTGCAGGCGCTGGCACTGGGCGCGGTGGACTTCGTCTCCAAGCCCAAGCTGGACGTCGCACGCGGCCTGCAGGGCTACGCCGACGAAATCATCGCCAAGGTGAAGATGGCGGCGCGCTCGCGGGTGCGACCGCTGGTGCGCGCGGCCGCCCCGAAGCTCACGCTGGACGCAGCGCCGGCAACGCGTGCTGCCTCGCCGCAGTTCCGTACCACCGACCGCCTGATCGCGATCGGCTCGTCAGCCGGTGGCACCGAAGCGCTGCGCGTGGTGCTGGAAGGCATGCCTGCCGACGCGCCCGCCGTGGTGATGACCCAGCACCTGCCGGCCAGCTTCAGCAGCGCCTTCGCCGAACGCCTGGACCGCCACTCGGCCATGGCTGTGCGCGAGGCCAGCGACGGCGAAGCGGTGCTGCCCGGCCATGCCTACCTGCCACCCGGCGGCAAGCACCTGCGCATCATCCGTGACGGTGCACGCTGGCGCTGCCGCGTCGACGACGGCCCAGCGGTGAACCGGCACAAGCCGGCGGTGGACGTGCTGTTCCGCTCGGTCGCGCAGAGCGCGGGTGGCAATGCCATCGGGGCCATCCTCACCGGCATGGGTGACGACGGCGCACGCGGCCTGCTGGAAATGCGCCAGGCCGGCGCGCCGACACTGGTGCAGGACGAGGCCACCAGCGTGGTCTGGGGCATGCCCGGTGCAGCGTTCAAGCTCGGCGCCGCCGAGGAACAGGTGCCGCTGGAACGCATTGCCGAGCGGCTGCTGGCGCTCGCTCGCGGCTGATAGCGCGCCCCGGCTCAAGGACTCCGCGGGCAGTAGATCCACGCCATGCGTGGATGCCTTTGTAGAGTCGAGCCGCGCTCGACTCATCGCGCATCGCACGAACAGCAGCCAAGCATGGACTCGGCGCTACAGGCCATCAGGCAACAAGAAAAGGTGCCGGCTTTCATCGGGGTTCTTCGTTTCAACGCGCTACCCGCATGTGTGCTTTGATAGCGGTATTGCACAAGGAATGCTGCACATGATCAAAGGCATATGGAAGGCCGCCCTGGCGGCCGTACTGCTTTCATTGCCACTGGCACCCGCCAGCGCCAGTGGCGATCTGTTCTACTTCGAGGCCAAGCAGGGTGATGTGTTCTTCATGCTGATGCTGGTGGGTCGCGAAGATCCCGGCGCGGTAAGCGTCAGCTGGAAAGGCCCGTCTATCCCGCCGTACCCCAACGTGCATCGCCGCTACTACATCGAATTCAACCGTGCAAAGCGCCAGGCCTACGTGCGTCCACTTGACCGAGATGGACTGCCTTGGTTCGAGATGGATGTCTCCGGTAAGAGCGGCAACGTGCTGATCGGCGGCCGTCGGCTGGAAGGCAGCGCAGACTGGACCGTGCAGTAGCGCCGGAAGCCTGCGCGTTCAGTTGTTTCCAACACGCCCAGATCTTTCATTTGGATCGCACCAGGCTCCAGCCATACCAAGCAGTCAATGGTCCGACTATTGGCTGGGACGAGGATGCAGACGCCCCAGAACGGTCCCGTCGAGCTTGATCAGCTCCAAGGTCTGATCTGTCTTCAACGTCTCAAACAGACCATCCGGTCGAGAATGAATCGATAGAAATCCCTGTTCGAACAGCGTCGTTTCTGTGTCCGGGTCAAGAAAATTAACCGTAATATCACCGGCACTGTTTCGCTCACGCACTGAAACCAGGCCTTTCGAAACATTCACGTAGCCGTAGCGGGGCGCCAGCCTCCACCGCCCCGACTCATCCAGAAGACCCCAACGGCCACGTAGTGAGAGCGCATAGACTCTTGTTCCATCCGCCAAAAAATCCGGCAAGGGATCATGCAGCGTGAAATCGGCCACCGCATTGCCACGCAGATCGAGTATGTGATACCCGGGGTCATATCCCGGCCGTTCGAATGCCGCGACCAGATTCGGACCCAATGGTCTTATTCGACGGTAGCGAGGAGGAATCAGCCAAGCACCCGTAGCATCTATTACACCCCATCCTCCATCGGCTTGGGCCAACAGCAGTTGGTCATCCAGCCCTTCCGCGGTTTGAAAAGGCGCAAGTCGGTAGTACAGGGAAGACGAGATGCTGCCATCTTCCAGCATCATGAAACGCACCCCCGCTTCGCCGGGCTTTTGATACTCGACGATCCTGCGGTTCAACGGATGCAGGCCTGCAGCGCGTTGCAGGGAGCGCAGCGACCCATCCAGGCCTACAACGTATTCATCATCTTCCGAACTGAAGATTACATACCCCACTCGTTCAGCGAACTCATCTGTCTTCATACAGTGGCCTGCAGGCGTCGGAAACATCAAACCCGCGCGCGTGAAATGCAGGCACTGGCCGTCTTCGGCTACCGCAGAAAGCAGGTACCCACCCCGACCAAACTTGAACCGATATCGACCCATGGGCGCCACTTGCACCCCGTGGGGATCCAGCACCGTGTCGTTCCCGCCCTGGGTGGCGAGCGCGAAACCCGAACTGTTGAAGGTCATCTGATCGTAGTCCTGGCGCCCTATGCCTGCCAGTGATCGATCAACCAGGCCAAAGTGGACACCATCGCGCGAAGCGATGGCCACTTCCCCCTCATGACCCACGGGACCAAAGCTACCAAAGACACTGAAAACGGGACCGGACCTGCCCTTTGCGTCAAGGAAGTGGGTCGTGCAGCGCCGCTTTTCACTGTTGCAGAGTTCTACAGCCGGGTTTCCTGCCCAGGACGCCGAGCGCAGGAGATCGATCTCGCCTTTCTCCTCAAACCGACGCACCAATCGGCCTCGTGCATTGAAGAAGTCGATTCGCGTGTACGCCTTGGGCGGGCTCCGCAGCAATACCTTGGCTTCGATCATCCCGTTGCCATGTACCTCAACCGAGTCGTAATGCGCTTCAAGGACGATACGCCCTTCTGAATTCATGACGCCCCTGTTCTCCCCCCTTTCGAAGACCGCCACCCCATTTTTGAAGGGGCGGAGGTATTGCATTCCCCGATGCTCGGCAAGTTGCCGACCGGTGCCATCCAGCACCACGCAGCGGCCCTCATGACAGAGGCCGTGGCGTGTAGTCCTGTCGAAACGTGGCGGCGGCTCGGTGGGCTGTAGCATTGCAGGCGCCGACGTTGCCCCTGCCGATGGCGCAATGGTCAGAAGTGCAGAGGCCAGCAGAATGCCCAAAGCCTGGGTGGTGACGGTGCGGCGATGGGTAGGACTGGGAGGCAGCAGGAATGAGCGGCGCATCTTGCGCAGGACCGAAATTGTGGGCATCCACGGTAGGCGCGATGCATCTCTACTGAAATGCAACTTCTACGAAAGTGGCCCGTCCACAAAAAACCCCAGGTTCTCACCGGGGGTTCTTCCTTTCAACGGGATGCCGGCCAGCGGCCGGCACTACCGCATCAGGCAGCGACCGTCTTGGCCACGTCCTGATATTCCTCGATCTGGTCGAAGTTCATGTAGCGGTAGATCTCCGCACCATTGGCGTTGATCACGCCGATGTCCGCCATGTACTCCTCCTTGGTCGGGATGCGGCCCAGGCGCGAGCAGATCGCGGCCAGCTCCGCCGAACCCAGGTACACGTTGGTGTTGCGGCCCAGGCGGTTCGGGAAGTTGCGGGTCGAGGTCGACATCGCGGTGGAACCCTCGCGGATCTGCGCCTGGTTGCCCATGCACAGCGAGCAGCCCGGCATTTCCATGCGTGCGCCGGTAGCGCCGAAGGTGCCGTACACGCCTTCCTTGGTCAGCTCCGAAGCATCCATCTTGGTCGGCGGGGCCACCCACAGGCGGGTCGGCAGGTCACGCTTGCCTTCCAGCAGCTTCGCAGCGGCACGGAAGTGCCCGATGTTGGTCATGCACGAACCGATGAACACTTCGTCGATCTTGGCACCGGCCACCTCGGACAGGGTCTTCACGTCGTCCGGGTCGTTCGGGCAGGCCACGATCGGCTCGTGGATGTCGGCCAGGTCGATCTCGATGACGGCGGCGTACTCGGCGTCCGCATCCGGCTCCAGCAGCTGCGGGTTGGCCAGCCAGGCTTCCATCTTCTCGATGCGACGCTGCAGCGAACGCGGATCCTGGTAACCCTCGGCAATCATCCACTTCAGCAGGGTAATGTTGCTGGTCAGGTACTCGATGATCGGTTCCTTGTTCAGGCGCACCGAGCAACCGGCGGCCGAACGCTCGGCCGAGGCGTCGGACAGTTCGAACGCCTGTTCGACCTTCAGCTCCGGCAAGCCTTCGATTTCCAGGATGCGGCCGGAGAAGATGTTCTTCTTGCCGGCCTTGGCCACGGTCAGCAGGCCCGACTTGATCGCGTACAGCGGGATCGCGTTGACCAGGTCACGCAGGGTCACGCCCGGCTGCATCTTGCCCTTGAAGCGCACCAGCACCGACTCCGGCATGTCCAGCGGCATCACGCCGGTGGCCGCAGCGAAGGCGACCAGGCCCGAACCGGCTGGGAACGAAATGCCCACCGGGAAACGGGTGTGCGAGTCACCACCGGTACCGACGGTGTCCGGCAGCAGCATGCGGTTGAGCCAGCTGTGGATCACGCCGTCGCCCGGGCGCAGCGAGACGCCGCCACGGGTGGAGATGAACTCCGGCAGGGTGTGGTGGGTCTTCACGTCCACCGGCTTCGGGTAGGCGGCGGTGTGGCAGAACGACTGCATCACCAGGTCGGCCGAGAAGCCCAGGCAGGCCAGGTCCTTCAGCTCGTCACGGGTCATCGGGCCGGTGGTGTCCTGCGAGCCGACCGAGGTCATCTTCGGTTCGCAGTACGTGCCCGGGCGCATGCCCTGGCCTTCCGGCAGGCCACAGGCGCGGCCGACCATCTTCTGCGCCAGCGAGAAGCCCTTGCCGGTATCGGCCGGCTGCACCGGCAGGCGGAACAGGTCGGTCGGGGCCAGGCCCAGCGCTTCGCGCGCCTTGCCGGTCAGGCCACGGCCGATGATCAGCGGGATGCGGCCACCGGCACGCACTTCGTCGAACAGCACGTCGGACTTGACCTGGAATTCGGCGATCACCTCGCCGTTCTTCAGCGCCTTGCCTTCGTACGGGCGCAGCTCGATGACGTCGCCGTGCTCCATCTTCGACACGTCCAGTTCGATCGGCAGCGCACCGGCGTCTTCCATGGTGTTGTAGAAGATCGGCGCGATCTTGCCGCCCAGGCACACGCCACCGGCACGCTTGTTCGGGATGTACGGAATGTCATCGCCGGTCCACCACAGCACGCTGTTGGTGGCCGACTTGCGCGAGGAGCCGGTACCGACCACGTCGCCGACGTAGGCGACCAGGTGGCCCTTGTCCTTCAGGTCGAGGATCTGCTGGATCGGGCCGCGCTTGCCGTCTTCTTCCGGGGTGAACGGCGCGTCGTCGCGCTTGTTCTTCAGCATCGCCAGGGCGTGCATCGGGATGTCCGGGCGGGTGGTCGCGTCCGGCGCCGGCGACAGGTCGTCGGTGTTGGTCTCGCCCGGCACCTTGAACACGGTGACGGTCAGGCTCTGCGGCACTTCCGGGTTGCTGGTGAACCACTCGGCCTCGGCCCAGCTCTGCAGCACGGCCTGGGCGTTGGCGTTGCCGGCCTTGGCCTTTTCCTGCACGTCGTGGAAGGCGTCGAACACCAGCAGGGTCTTCTTCAGGCCGTTGGCGGCGATGGTGCCGACGCTGGCGTCGTCCAGCAGCTGCACCAGCGGGGCGACGTTGTAACCGCCGAGCATGGTGCCCAGCAGTTCGGTGGCGCGCTCGCGGCTGATCAGCGGGTTCTGCTCGCTGCCCAGCGCGATCGCCGCCAGGTACGACGCCTTGACCTTGGCCGCGTCATCGACGCCGGCCGGCACGCGGTGGGTCAGCAGGTCGAGCAGGAACTCGGCCTCGCCCTGCGGCGGGTTCTTCAGCAGTTCGATGACATCGGCCGTCTGCTGCGCGCTCAGCGGCAGCGGCGGGATGCCAAGCGCAGCGCGCTCGGCGACGTGGTGGCGGTAGGCTTCCAACATGACAACTCCCGGGTAATGCGTAGGTTGAAATAACAAAGTGGGCTCAGGCGTGCGGCACGATCAGCTTCAGGCCCTTGAAGTAGTCGCGGTAAAACGTGTCGTTCCAGGTGATCAGGCCGTCACACTGCAGCAGTGCGTGGGCGCCGACCATGAATTCGTCCAGGCTGCGGCGGCTGCCGCCACGCTGGCGATGACGGCGGTGCATCTCGCCGGCGCGCAGCGCCGACTTGGCTTCCATCGGGTTGAAGTGCACGCCCATTTCTTCCAGCGCTTCGAGCACCTCGGCGCCGCCGCGCAGCGATGCGCAGACCTCGGCCAGGGTTGCGCCGCAGACCACCACACGGCCACCCACCAGGCTCTGCCGGAGGATGGCCTCCACGGCATCGGCCTGCGGACCATTGCTGAGCAGCTCGACCAGCACCGGTGAATCGACGGCGATCATCACGGCTTATTCCTCGTCACGCACCGCGCGTACCGCTGCGTCGGAGGATTCGAAGCCGTCCAGCGCGAACTTGCCGCGCGCCCGTGAAATGGCATCGTCAACACTCTTGCGCAGGATGATGCGGCTGCCGTCCAGCTCGACCTTCAGCAGCGTGCCCTTGGTCAGGCCGAGGGCATCACGCACCGCCTTGGGCAGGGTGATCTGTCCGCGTTCTGCAACAGTGGCTTCCATCGGTAGGCCCTCCAGAGTATGCACAAATTATACATACTTCCTTGGGCATACTTCCACCCTGAACAGGACCGGCACCCCGCCAGCCCTTGCCTCGCAAAGGATCGGCCACAAACGTGACATACGCCATACACCCTCCCCTGTAGTCTGGAACCGATGCCGCAGGCCGAACCCGGCCCGGGTGAATCCATTCAGTTTCGGGTTCATACTGGAACTTCCGGGGCCACCAGGCCACCGGCGACCGCAAGCAGGTCCGCCCATGCGCGGGCCACTGCAAGCCATCCGCAAGAAGGAGTTACCCCGCATGAGCGATTCGTTCTCCACCCGCAGCCAGCTGAACGTCGGCGGCAAGACGTACGACTACTTCAGCCTGCCCACGCTGGGCCAGCGCTTCGATATCTCCCACCTGCCCTACTCGATGAAGATCCTGCTGGAGAACCTGCTCCGGCACGAGGATGGCGGCATCACCGTCGGCAAGGACCACATCGAAGCCGTGGCCCGCTGGAATCCGGCGGCCGAGCCGGACACCGAAATCGCCTTCATGCCCGCACGCGTGGTCCTGCAGGACTTCACCGGCGTGCCCTGCGTGGTCGACCTGGCCGCGATGCGCGACGCCGTCGTCAAGCTCGGCGGCAAGCCGGAGCAGATCAATCCGCAGATTCCCTCCGAACTGGTCATCGACCACTCGGTGCAGGTCGATGTGTTCGGCAAGCCCGACGCGCTGGACCTCAACGGCAAGATCGAGTTCCAGCGCAACCAGGAACGCTACGGCTTCCTGCGCTGGGGCCAGAAGGCCTTCGACAACTTCAAGGTGGTGCCGCCCAACACCGGCATCGTGCACCAGGTGAACCTGGAAAACCTGGCTCGCGTGGTGATGACTGCGGAGAAGGATGGCAAGGCCGTGGCCTACCCGGATACCGTGTTCGGTACCGACAGCCACACCACCATGATCAACGGCATCGGCGTGCTGGGCTGGGGCGTGGGCGGCATCGAAGCGGAGGCCGCCATGCTCGGCCAGCCATCGTCGATGCTGATCCCGCAGGTGGTCGGCTTCAAGCTGACCGGCAAGCTGCCCGAGGGCGCCACCGCCACCGACCTGGTGCTGACCGTTACCCAGATGCTGCGCAAGCTGGGCGTGGTCGGCAAGTTCGTCGAGTTCTACGGTGATGGCCTGCAGCACCTGCCGCTGGCCGACCGCGCCACCATCGGCAACATGGCCCCGGAATACGGCGCCACCTGCGGCATCTTCCCGATCGACGCCGAATCGCTGAACTACCTGCGCCTGTCCGGCCGCAGCGAAGAGCAGATCAACCTGGTCGAGGCCTATGCCAAAGCGCAAGGACTGTGGCACGAACCGGGCAGCCCGCATGCCCAGTACAGCACCACGCTGGAACTGGACATGGGCACGGTGAAGCCGTCGCTGGCCGGCCCGAAGCGTCCTCAGGACCGCGTCCTGCTCGAAGACGTGCAGAAGAACTACCGCGAAGCGCTGGTCGGCCTGACCGCCAACCGTGACAAGCGCAGCGAGGACGTTGCCACCTTCGTCAACGAAGGCGGTGGCGCCGCGGTCGGCAACGAGCAGCTGGCCAAGGGCTTCGCCGACATCGAGATCGAAGGCCGCAAGGTGCGGCTGAAGGACGGCGCGGTGGTCATCGCTGCCATCACCTCGTGCACCAACACCTCCAACCCGGCGGTGATGATCGGCGCCGGCCTGCTGGCCCGCAACGCGGCCGCCAAGGGCCTGAACCGCCAGCCGTGGGTGAAGACCTCGCTCGGGCCGGGCTCGCGCGTGGTCACCGACTACCTGGAAAAGGCCGGCGTGCTGAAGGAGCTGGAGAAGATCGGCTTCTACGTGGTCGGCTACGGCTGCACCACCTGCATCGGCAACTCCGGCCCGCTGCCGACCGAGGTCAGCGCCGGCATCGCCGCCGGCGATCTTGTGGTCACCTCGGTGCTGTCGGGCAACCGCAACTTCGAGGGCCGCGTGCACCCCGAAGTGAAGATGAACTACCTGGCCAGCCCGCCGCTGGTGGTGGCCTACGCCATCGCCGGCACCACCGACATCGACCTGACCACCCAGCCGCTCGGTACCGGCAGCGATGGCCAGCCGGTGTTCCTGCGCGACATCTGGCCGAGCAACAAGGAAATCGGCGATGTCATCGCCGCGACCATCGGCCCGGAGATGTTCAAGCAGAACTACGCCGACGTGTTCAAGGGTGACACCCGCTGGAACACCATCGCCTCGCCGGACGGCAACCTGTACGAGTGGAGCGATGCCTCCACCTACATCAAGAACCCGCCGTACTTCGATGGCATGACCATGCAGACCGGCAGCATCGACGACGTGCATGGTGCACGCGTGATGGGCCTGTTCGGCGATTCGATCACCACCGACCACATCTCCCCGGCCGGCAACATCAAGAAGGACTCGCCGGCAGGCCGCTTCCTGCAGGAGCGCGGCGTGCAGCCGGCCGACTTCAACAGTTACGGCAGCCGCCGCGGCAACGACGACGTGATGGTCCGCGGCACCTTCGCCAACATCCGCATCAAGAACCTGATGTTCGGTGGCGAGGAAGGCGGCAACACCCTGTACTACCCGGCCGGCGGCGGTCAGCCGGAGAAGCTGGCGATCTACGATGCGGCCATGAAGTACAAGGCTGAAAAGGTGCCGCTGGTGGTGCTGGCCGGCAAGGAATACGGCACCGGCTCTTCGCGTGACTGGGCTGCCAAGGGCACCCTGCTGTTGGGAGTGAAGGCGGTCATCGCCGAGAGCTTCGAGCGCATCCACCGTTCCAACCTGGTCGGCATGGGCGTGCTGCCGCTGCAGTTCCGCAACGGCGAGAATGCGCAGAGCCTGGGCCTGGACGGCTCGGAAGTGATCGACATCACCGGCCTGCAGGACGGTGCCAGCAAGCGCGCCACGGTCACCGCGACCAAGGCCGATGGCACGAAGAAGACCTTCGAGGTGTCGGTGATGCTGCTGACCCCGAAGGAAGTCGAGTACTTCCGCCATGGTGGCCTGCTGCAGTACGTGCTGCGCCAGCTGGCAGGTCGCTGAGCCTGCCCACGGGTACCAACGGGCGGAAGCCCGGCCCCCGCGCCAGCGCGGGGGCGCTGCGGAGACTCGCGAACCAGTGGTTCGCAAGCGCGCCTCCTCGCCCACCACGGTGGCCTGCTGCAGTACGTGCTGCGCCAGCTGGCCAGCAAGTAACGGAAAAGGGCCGGATCCGCACGGATCCGGCCCTTTCCGTTTGCGATGCACCCCCCTGTAGAGCCGAGCCTGCGCTCGGCTGCTTCTGCGCCGACAGCAGCCGAGCATGGGCTCGGCTCTACAGAAGCACTCAGCGGCGCGGTGCGTCCGGGTCGGTGCGCAGCGCCTTCAGCAGGCCCCACATGTAGAACGCCAGGGTGAACGAGAACGGCAGGCCGCACAGCACCACCGCCGTCTGCATCGCGCTGAAGTTGCCGGCCAGGAGCAGGCCAACGCTGGCCACGGTGATGCCCGCCGCCCAGAACACGCGCAGCCAGATCGGCGCGTCATGCCCATCTTCCACGCCATCGTCAACGCGACGGGTGCACAGGTTGGCGATCATCAGCGTGCCCGAATCGACCGGGGTCAGGAACAGCACGAAGCCGATCACCACCGCGGCACCGGCCACGTACGGCGCCCCGGGCAGGTATTCCAGCAGCTTGAACAGCGTCATCGCCGCATCGTGCTGGGCCACGTCGCCCAGGATCGCCTGGCCATGGTTGAGGACCAGGTCGATGGCGGTGTTGCCGAAGATCGACAGCCACGCCAGGGTGAAACCGAGGGGGATGAGAAGCACGCCCATGACAACTTCACGGATGGTGCGTCCCCGCGAGATGCGCGCCACGAAAAGGCCGACGAACGGCGCCCAGGCGATCCACCAGGCCCAGTAGAACAGCGTCCACGAGCCCATCCACTCACGCCCCTTCGGGTCGTTGAGGTACATGTCGAAACTCTTGCGCACGAACGCACCGAGGTAATCGCCGGTGTTCTGGATCAGGCCATCGAACAGGTGCAGGGTCGGGCCGGTGACCAGCACGAACAGCAGCAGGCCGCACAGCAGGCGCACGTTGAGGTTGGAGAGCCAGGCAATGCCCTTTTCCACGCCTGCAACCACGCCGATGGTGGCCACCACCATCATCACCAGCACGATCGCCACCAGCACCTGCGGCGTATCCGGGATGTGGAACAGGTAGACCAGGCCGGACTGCACCACCAGCGCGCCGATGCCGAGGTTGGTCACCATCGAGATCAGCGTGGCCAGGATGCCGAAGCCATCCACCATGTCGCCGATGCGGCCATGGATGCGCTCACCGAAGATCGGGTACAGCGCCGAGCGCAGCGCCAGCGGCAGGTCGCGGCGGTAGGCGAAGTAGCCCAGTGCCACACCGACCAGCGCATACAGCGCCCAGCCGTGCAGGCCCCAGTGCAGGAAGGTCAGCACCATCGCCTCGCGGCCGGCGGCCACGGTGCCGCCGGGCTGCCCGGGCGGATTGAGGAAGTGGTCCAGCGGCTCGTAGGCGCCGTAGTACAGCAGCGCGATGCCGATGCCGGCTGAGAACAGCATCGAGACCCAGGCGACGTAGCCGAAGGCCGGTGATTCCTCGTTGTGGCCCAGGCGGATGCGGCCATACGGCGAGAGCGCCAGCCACAGCACGAAGCCCAGGCACAGCACGATCAGCAGCATGTACCACCAGCCAAACGCCGCCGAAACCTCGGCCTGCGCCCATTGCAGCCAGTGCTCGCTGCCTTCGGGATAGAGAACGGTGAGCAGCCCGAGGATGCCGATCGACACCGAGGAGCTGAAGAACACAAAACGGTTCAAGCGCAGGGGCGAACGCTTGGGATGAGCCAGGGAAGACATGGGGTCGTCTCATCAAGTCCGAGGGAGCACATGGGCGGGGCCGGACCGGTAAACCGGGCCCATGGCGTGGGGCGCGAGCGCATCCTAGGGTTTATTGATTGAACGTTCAATCAATAAAAAGCATAATGGCGGGCAGCCCGATCCTTCGGGTCGCAAACCGTGGAGAGACAATGCCGAAGAAAGGCGTGGAACCGGTACGGCGCGAGCAGCTGATCCGGGCCACTTTCCAGACCATCGACGAGATCGGCATGGCCGATGCGACCGTCGCCACCATCGCGAAGAAGGCAGGGTTGTCCAGCGGCATCGTCGCCCACTACTTTGGCGACAAGGACGGCCTGCTCAATGCTGCAATGCGGCAGATCCTGCGCGAGTTGAAGGACGCCGTCGCCCGCTACCGCGCCGACGCCAGCGACGACCCGCGCGAGCAGCTGCGCGCCATCGTCGATGGCAACTTCGACGACAGCCAGATCAACGGCACCGCCATGCGCGTCTGGCTCACCTTCTGGGCCGCGAGCATGCACCAGCCGGAACTGGCCCGGCTGCAGCGCGCCAACGACCAGCGCCTGTTCTCCAACCTCTGCCACCAGTTCAACCGCCTGCTGCCCCACCCGCAGGCCCGCCTGGCCGCCCGTGGCCTGGCCGCGATGATCGACGGCCTGTGGCTGCGTGGCAGCCTGGTCGGCGGCCAGTTCAATGCCGAGAAGTCCCGGCGCATCGCTTACGGCTACATCGACTTCCAGTTGCAGGCTGTCGCGCTATAAGCGCTTCAGCACCCGCCCCCTTCCAAGGAGTACGCCCCATGACCACCCTGCCCGTCCAACAGCTCTACATCCACGGCCAGCGCGTCGATGCCACCAGCGGCAAGACCTTCAAGACCATCAACCCGGCCACCGGTGAGGTGATCGCCGAGGTGCAGGTCGCCAGCCAGGCCGACGTCGAGCGCGCCGTGCAGAGCGCGGCCGAGGGCCAGAAGGTGTGGGCGGCGATGACGGCCATGGAGCGTTCGCGCATCCTGCGCCGCGCCGTCGAGCTCCTGCGCGAGCGCAACGACGAACTGGCCCAGCTGGAGACTCTGGACACCGGCAAGGCGCTGGCCGAAACCACCACCGTGGACATCGTCACCGGTGCCGACGTGGTCGAGTACTACGCCGGCCTGGCCACCGCCATCGAGGGCATCCAGCTGCCGCTGCGCGAATCGAGCTTCTTCTACACCCGCCGCGAGCCGCTGGGCGTGGTCGCCGGCATCGGCGCCTGGAACTACCCGATCCAGATCGCCATGTGGAAGTCGGCCCCGGCCCTGGCTGCCGGCAACGCGATGGTGTTCAAGCCCTCCGAAGTGACCCCGTTGACCGCGATCCGCCTGGCCGAGATCTACACCGAAGCCGGTGTGCCGGCCGGCGTGTTCAACGTCGTGCAGGGCCCGGGCCGCGAGATCGGCCAGTGGCTGACCGAGCACCCGGTGATCGAGAAGATCTCCTTCACCGGCGGCGTCGCCACCGGCAAGAAGGTGATGGCCAGCGCCGCGTCCTCGTCGCTGAAGGAAGTGACCATGGAGCTGGGCGGCAAGTCGCCGCTGGTGATCTGCGATGACGCCGATCTGGACCGCGCGGCCGACATCGCGGTGATGGCCAACTTCTTCAGCTCCGGCCAGGTCTGCACCAACGGCACCCGCGTTTTCGTGCCGCGCAGCATGCTGGCCGCATTCGAGGCCGCCGTGGTCGAGCGCGTCAAGCGCATCCGCATCGGCGACCCGATGGCCGCCGAGACCAACTTCGGCCCGCTGACCAGCTTCCCGCACATGGAAAACGTGCTGCGCTACATCGAGAGCGGCAAGGCCGAAGGCGCCCGCCTGCTGACCGGCGGCGGCCGCGCCACCGAAGGCGCGCTGGCCAATGGCGCCTACGTGCTGCCGACCGTGTTCTCCGACTGCCGCGATGACATGACGATTGTCCGGGAAGAGATCTTCGGGCCGGTGATGAGCATCCTCGCCTACGACGACGAGGACGAAGTGGTGCGCCGCGCCAACGACACCACCTTCGGCCTGGCTGCGGGCGTGGTCAGCAAGGACATCAGCCGAGCGCACCGCATCATCCACCGCCTGGAAGCCGGCATCTGCTGGATCAACACCTGGGGTGAATCGCCGGCCGAAATGCCGGTCGGTGGCTACAAGGAATCGGGCGTCGGCCGTGAGAACGGCATCTCCACCCTCGGCCACTACACCCGCATCAAGTCGGTGCAGGTCGAGCTGGGCGACTACGCCAGCGTGTTCTGACCGGCGCGCCGCAAGCCAGCACCCTCGTCCGGCCACCGCGCCGATCCGACATTCCGCCGCGACGCCTGCATGCAGCGCGCCGCGGCCTGCAGGAGACACCCATGAGCACCCATAACGAGTACGACTACATCATCATCGGCGCAGGCTCGGCCGGCAACGTGCTGGCCACCCGCCTCACCGAAGATGCCGATGTCAGCGTGCTGCTGCTGGAAGCCGGTGGCCCGGACTACCGGTTCGACTTCCGTACCCAGATGCCGGCGGCGCTGGCCTTCCCGCTGCAGGGCAAGCGCTACAACTGGGCGTACAAGACCGATCCGGAGCCCTTCATGAACAACCGCCGCATGGACTGCGGACGCGGCAAGGGCCTGGGCGGCTCGTCGCTGATCAACGGTATGTGCTACATCCGCGGCAACGCGATGGACTACGACAACTGGGCCAGCATGCCGGGCCTGGAGGATTGGACCTACCTGGACTGCCTGCCGTATTTCCGCAAGGCCGAAACCCGCGACATCGGACCCAATGACTACCACGGTGGCGATGGCCCGCTGCGCGTGACCACGCCCAAGGCCGGCAACAACGAACTGTTCGCTGCGATGGTCGAGGCCGGCGTGCAGGCCGGCTACCCGCGCACCGACGACCTCAACGGCTACCAGCAGGAAGGCTTCGGCCCGATGGACCGCACGGTGACCCCGAAGGGCCGTCGTTCCAGCACCGCCCGCGGCTACCTGGACCTGGCCAAACCGCGCCCGAACCTGACCATCGTCACCCACGCGCTGACCGACCGCATCCTGTTCTCGGGCAAGCGTGCGGTGGGCGTGCAGTGGCTGCACAACGACCAGCCACAGCGTGCCACCGCCCGCCGTGAGGTGCTGCTGTGCGGCGGCGCCATCGCCTCGCCGCAGATCCTGCAGCGCTCGGGCGTGGGCCCGGCCGACCTGCTGCGCAGCCTGGACATCGACCTGGTACACCACCTGCCGGGCGTCGGCGCCAACCTGCAGGACCACCTTGAGATGTACCTGCAGTACGAGTGCAAGAAGCCGGTCTCGCTGGCCCCGGCGCTGAAGCTGTACAACCAGCCGGCGATCGGTGCCGAGTGGCTGTTCCTGGGCACCGGCATCGGCGCCAGCAACCAGTTCGAGGCCGGCGGCTTCATCCGCAGCGACGCCGAATTCGACTGGCCGAACCTGCAGTACCACTTCCTGCCGGTGGCGATCAATTACAACGGCTCCAACCCGATCAAGGCGCACAGCTTCCAGATGCACGTCGGTTCGATGCGCTCGCCCAGCCGCGGCCGCATCCACGTGCGTTCGAAGGATCCGCGCGAACATCCGAGCATCCTGTTCAACTACATGTCGCACGAGCAGGACTGGCGTGAGTTCCGCGCGGCGATCCGCATCACCCGCGAGATCTTCGCGCAGCCGGCGCTGGCACCGTACAGCGGCCGCGAGATCTCGCCGGGCAGCGCGCTGCAGACCGACGCGCAGATCGACGCATTCGTGCGCGAGCATGCCGAGACCGCCTACCACCCGTCGTGCTCGAACAAGATGGGCCATGCCGATGACCCGATGGCGGTGGTCGACGGCCAGGGCCGCGTGCACGGGCTGGAAGGCCTGCGCATCGTCGATGCCTCGATCATGCCGCAGGTGGTGACCGGCAACCTCAACGCGCCGACCATCATGATGGCCGAGAAGCTGGCCGACGTGATCCGCGGCCGCACCCCGCTGGCCCGCAGCACCGCGCCGTATTACAAGGCCAACGGTGCACCGGTGCGCAAGCAGGGCTGAGCCAGCCGCACACCTTGAAACACCCGCCGGGCATGGCCCGGCGCTACCAGGCGCGTCCTGCCTTCGGTAGCGCCAGGCCATGCCCGGCGCCGTTTGACGCGTTCGCA